>QZIP01000034.1 GCA_003599595.1 Candidatus Parcubacteria bacterium | reverse complement strand
ATAATTCTTGATCCTGATATTATAGATATTATGAAAGGATCCCTTCTTTTTTTTCTGAAATTAAATTCCTCTTCTGTCATAACAGTGTAGTTGATCTCATGCTTTCTGCGTGCCTCCTCTTGCTTTACTAAAAGTGATAACTCCGGAATAACAACTATGCCAACCACTAAAAGATCTACATCTTCTGGGTTTTCCCTGATGTTTCTTGCAAATCTTCCTGAAAGCATAGCAAATTTTATTTTGCCTAGTTTGACCTTGTTTTTTATAATACCTGCACCAAGACCCATTTCTTTTGAACCTATCTTTATCAAATCAAAATAGAATGGATACGTTTTATCAAAATAATAATATACTCTGTTTGCCCTGGCTTCTTTTTTAAGAATTCCTCTTTTTTCAAGTATAATGAGTTCACGTCTAACAGCATTTATCTCTTCGTCTACTCTTCTTACCAATTCCCTTACGTGATACATGCTGTCCGGACTTTCTAGGAAGGACTTAAGCAGTTTTATTCTTGTTTTAGAAGTAATTAAATCATCAAGCATAATTCTCAATTAAAATTAGTAGTAATTGGAGAATATTTTAACACTCTGAAAGCTACTTTACAACAATATCATTACCTGTTGGCGCAATTTTGAACCAAATTTTTCCCCTATTTAATTTTATTTCATTACCGGCTTTATCATAAATGTAAAGATGGTCCGTTCTACTCTTTTTTGACCAGGTTCCTTCTATCTCTTTGCCATCTTGAAAAACTACAGCTTTACCTGTACCCTTTGTTCCGTACAATAGATGTAAATTTTTTTCATAACCATCATTGGCATTGCTTTCTCTCATAAAAACAAAGATGATATTCTTTGCTGATAATTGCTGGTTATTATTCTTATCCAAATGTTTTTCTCCACCGTTCTCTCTAAGATAACTATTTGTTGCCTTGTCATAATTCCAATCAACTATATAGTCTTTATGTTTTGACCAAAATTCAAAATTAATGATTTGATTTTCAGGTCTTTTGTCCAAACTTGTGTCTTCTTTAAATTTGTATGGAACAAATTCTTCATCCCATTTGACCTGATCTTCATCAATTTGCGTTAACCCTCTTTCTTTTGCTTTTGCCCAGAGCTTTTCTGTTGCTGAGTACATAGTGTGCTCTGTTGCAACTGTACGGCCCATTCTTTCATAGTCCCGCCAGAAAGTGGGAAAGTCTATTGAAAACTGATTTAGATCATTATGGTTTTGCCAACCATATTTCTCTATTTGAGAAAGCGCATCTGCGGGACCAGGAGTATTTGCGCCTCCCACGTGGGCATAAAGAGGATTATTACCATACTCTGAAATAAAATCTAGAAAATAAGTTCTTGCCGATCTAACCGGCCCAATAATACCTGCATCTTGACAATAAAACACTGTTAAAAATCTCGTTATCCCGCCTTCTGCTACAGCCTCATAAACAACATCAGCATATGACAAACCAGATTGGGGCCTGGACTCCTGATGATTTTCTATCATAACCCCAAGAGGCCTATGAGACTCCCACCAATCTTTTTGTTTTTTAGAGTATAACGCACCATTCAGAGGGCAACTTTCTGTTTTTGGAGTCTTATCTTCAAAAACCACTCTTCCACTTTGATCTTTCTTTGTCTCTACAACTGGCGTAGAAAATGTAGGGGATTGTGTCTGAGACAAGACTTGTCCAGAAAAAATAAAATAAGAGATAATAGTTGAAATTAGATAGATTAATGTACCTGTAACAATAATTTTTATTTTCCTTTTATCCATATAAACTCAAATAATATCTAATTCCTAAAGTTTTACAATCTCACGGATTTATAAATATCTTTTCGATCCTAAGGGCAAGTTTTAGGATTTACGCGGATAAAAAATCCATGCAATACAACGATAACAATATTCCAGTCACATTAAGCTGTTTCATGTAAGAGTTTTGCTTCTCTTATGGCTTTATGCTCCTCATCTGACAATGCATATTCAGAGCTTTTACCTTTAATAATTTTTTTTGCGTACCATCTTGTACCTACTCTTGTGTGAAGACTTGAGACGACTACTCCTGTGTCTTCTGCGTCTACCAAAGCTAAAATAAAACTTTGATCTCCTCCAGTATCTTTGAACGGATTAAATCTCAGTAGGCCAATTTTCTGAATGTGCAATCTTGCGTCTTTTTTGATTGTATCACAAGTTTTATAAATATCCTTAATGGATTTTTCATTATCTTTTTCTTTTTTGAGAACATCGTCAATGAGTTTTACAAGAGACTCTTTTTTATTGTTTTTTACTACTCTTAAATAATAAAAATAAAGTCTTAAAAATAATATTGTTAAAATTAAAAACCAAAAGAAATAGATTACAATTAAGAGAAGTTCGGGGGTTAAATTCATATGCAATAATAATTTTAGCCTCTTGACAGGCTACTGTCAATATGATACTTTTTGATCCATGAGCAAAAAGAGAAAGACAAGAAAAGAAAAAGAAGTTTCAGAGTTAAGAAAGAAACTAATTTCTGCTCAGAAGAAAAATCAAAGTGAAAATTATAAGCTTAATGAACCGCTCACATCTTCCCTAAAATCTGATACTGAAAAAGAAACTAAAAAAACCTATTCTCCATTATCTTTAAATAATATTTCTTTTAAAAAAGTTGCCGTTGCCAGAGACTTCTCCTATGTTTTCCAGGATATGAGAAAAACTTTAATTATTACTTTACTAATACTCTTTGCACAGGCAATCCTTCTTGTACTATCTCAGAAAAATTTAATAAATTTGTCGTTCTAAGTTAAAAGTATAGGCTATTAATAGCTAGCTGAAACAAGCTAAGATTAAAATAATTATTTATTAAAACATTTGATTTTAAATTTAATAATAGTTTTGAAAGGAGGTGATTAAAAAATGGCAACAATGTATTGTGTAAAATGTCGTGCAAAGAGAGATGATGAAAATGCTGAGAAAGTTACCATGAAAAATGGTAAACCAGCGTTAAAAGGAAAATGCCCAGTTTGTGGAACAACAATGTTCAAGATTGGAGCAAAATAACTTTTCCGCGACGAAAGTTTCCCGTTATTACGGGATATTTCCCGAAAGGGAGAGCATATTCAAAAACCTGGTCTAATTTAACCTTTTTACGCGTTTGGAGTAAGTTTTTATAGTAGATTGAGTGAGAAGGAAAAACAAAGATCAGGTTTTTGTTTTGTGCAAATATTGAAGATTATTTAAGCCCCAAGTGTTTAAGCTTGTAGATTTTGACAACTGAAATATCCCATTCATCTGCTACCTCTGCCATACCAAAGCCTGCAACTTCCCATAGGGGATTACCAAGAGGTTGACATTGCCTATCTTCACAAATTATAAGAAGCTGATCTGTGACTGTTTTTCTTTCCGGATCTATCATAGGATTTTGAATTACTGCCGGCTTTCTATTTGCTAATTCAAAAAAATATCTATAACCATGGTCTGAATTACCCAGTGTGATAAGTGCAAAATTAAAAGGCTTATTGTCTGTTTTTGAAAGAACAAAATCTGCAATTTTTTTGACCTGATCCTTTTGTCTATTGGGGGGGAACAGAAACGGGGTTCCTTGAAGGTTAAAATATATAAGAAATATAACTGCCCCAGCTGCAATAATTTTACTTAAAAATCTGATTTTTCTTGGTTCTAATATTTTTGATTTTATTGGAATAAAATTAGCTTTATACTCATAAATTGTTGAAAGAAAATTTCCAAGGAGTAAAAAAGGCAAGGGAAAAAGGAATTGAAAATAATAATCATATATTGGTTTTTTGTAAAAGCCAAACATAAATACCCCAACAAATAACCATGTACAAAAAAGTATTGGAACCAGTTTGTTTTTAACTCTTATAACAAACATTATTGAGAGGGCTGCAAAGATAATAATGAGAATACGCCAAGTTTCTACCTGAAGATTATAATAGACAGATAACTGCTCAGGAGGAGGGAAGCGGATCAATAGTCTTGCAAATATTCTAAAGAAAACGTCTTGAATAATGCTAGAAAAAGCAACATTTGCTTCTCCTTGAGAAGCGGAACCAAAGGCAACATTTATTATTGTTCTAATATTGGGAAAACCATGTCTTATTTCAAATGCAAGGAATGGTGAGAATCCAATAACAAAACCGATAAATAAATGTAAATAATATTTTACAAGAGAAGATACTATTATCTTCTTATCTATATAATATCTACTAAAAAAGGTGAAAAAAAAGATCACTGCTCCTAACCATAAAGCTTGATAATGTAGCTGCATCGATATTCCAAACAAGATTCCTGCCACTAATAGGAATTTAATGTTAAACTTCTCAATACTTTTATATAGCAGAAATAACATTAGAAGAGAGAAAAAAGGTGTAGGATTGGGATTCCAAGAAGATCTTGAGTATGCAATTACTAGAGGAGATATTGCATATAGACTTGCAGCAATAAAGGCAGTTTTCTTGTTGAATAAATATTTCCCAAAAAAATAAACAAGGAATACAGTTACTACACCAAAGAGTGCAACCATAACCGCTGGGCCCATGGGGTCGAATTTAAAAAGCCATACAAAGGGAGCCATAAAATAATAATAAATTGGGCCTGTAAAAAAATCTCCTGCAGAAGCACGGGGACCGAGGAGGGTAAGCTTCCCCTCCAAAATTCCCTTTACTATAATCATATCCCTACCCTCATCTCCTAAAAATGTCATATACTCTGAGATTTTATATAGCCTTAAGAAAGCGGCTACTATCAGGATAGCTATTAGAGGCAAATAGTTAATGATTTTTCCAACAAACTTGTTACTAAACATTTAAGTTGAGTCCGGTTGGTCTTGGCCTGAAATTAACCGGTAATTTTTTGGATTCTTGCTAAAAAGGGGATCTTCCATCTTTTCCAAATGAAAATATTATACATGCTATAACTATAGGGGATAACAAAAAACCCAATAGCAATAACTAGAGATACTTGCCTAACTATACCAGTATCTCCAAAAATATGTGTTGTTATGCCAACAACAGTTCCAATAATTATTAGAGACCCAATAGAAACTAGATTAAACTGAATAAACTTTGGAATTATCCTTAAAGGATCCGTTATCCTTTGGGAAGAAAATGTCCATAAGTTATTAACTGTAAAATTCCATATTATTGATAATTCTGCACCCATTGAAGCGGCTACACCAGAATTAACACCTAAATGTTTTTTGAACAATTCAAGACCAATAGCGTTGATTGCATATCCAATAAATCCGGTTAAAGCATATTTTGGGAATGGTGAATTAAGGATTTCAATAAAACGGGCTGTAAATACATATTTTAATAGGTTTACTATATATTCACGGGGGGCGATCTTTGATTTTCCCAATGTCCTATCTGTAAAATGAATAGGAACCTCCGCTATCTTAAATTTGTCTTGGACAGCTTTATGCAAGAATGAAACCTGAAACGTATAGCCTTGAAACACTGTCAATTTGGGTTTTTCTTTTATGAAAACTTCTTTTCTGAGCGCACGGAATCCACCTGTCCAATCGTGAATTGCGAATCTCATCAAAATTGACCTAACCAAAAGGTTGCCAAAAATTGAATAAACCTTACGTATGAGTCCCCAATTTGAGGGAATCGACCCTCCATCACTATAGCGCGTACCAATAACCATATCATATCCTTCATCAATCTTTTTTAAAAATTCAGGAATTTTATATGGATCATGAGAGAGATCTGCGTCCATTTCAAAAACCACATCTGCCTTCATTGTCTCTATTGCATAGGTCATTCCCCTAACATATGCTGCACCCAAACCTTTTTTTTCTCCTTCCAAAATGTTTAGGTTTTTATACTTTTTCATTAATTTCCTAACTTCTTCTGCTGTTCCATCTGGAGAATTATCATCTGCAACCAAAATTGACATCTCATAATTTGCTATCTTGGGAAAAATTTTATCTTGCAGGATAGGAATTACTCTTTCAACGTTCCCTTTTTCTTGGTATGTAGGTAAAATAACAACTGCTTTCATATATATTAGATCATAACTTGTATATTGTTACATTTTTTAGATTTCACTGATTTTACTATCTATGACATCCATAAAGTTTAGCTTTCGGATTTGCACAGATATTTATAATCAGCTAAATCCCAGTCTTTAGGAACATATCACATTCATGATTTTTCCTGTCTAAAATATTCTATTGTTTTTTGAAGGCCTTTTTCAAGATCTAATTTGGGTTCAAAGCCTAGCAAGCGTTTTGCTTTACTTATATCTGGTCTTCTTCTTTTAGGATCATCCTCTGGTAACTCTTCGTAAATAATTTCTGAATTTGTTCTGGTAAGTTCTTTTATCTTTGTGGCGATATCAATAATTTTATATTCTTCAGGATTTCCTAAATTAATAACTTCTCCTTTTATATCATTGTTCCCCATAATTCTCAATACCCCACTTACCAAATCATCTACGTAGCAGAAACTTCTAGTTTGTTGTCCTTTACCGTAAACCGTAATAGGCTCACCATTAAGTGCTTGATTGATAAAATTAGTCACTACTCTTCCATCATCTTTTTGCATTCTTGGACCATAGGTATTAAAAATTCTTATTATTCTTGTATCAACATTATGTTTTCTAAAATAACTCATTGTTATTGCCTCTCCAAATCTTTTTGCTTCGTCGTAGCAAGACCTTACACCATTTGGGTTAACGTGACCAAAATAAGTTTCTACTTGAGGTGAAACTTCTGGATCGCCATAAATTTCAGAAGAAGAAGCATAAACAAACCTACCATTATTTTTCATAGCTAAATCTAATAAGTTGTTTGTACCACAAGAATTTACTAATAATGTTTCTATAGGATAATTAATGTAACTTCTTGCGCTTTTTTTATTTGGAGAGGCCGGGGAAGCAAAGTGAAAAATCCCATCTATCTTTTCATCAATTTCTGGAAGAGACTTGGATAGATCATGATTAATAAATACAAAGTTAGGGTTTTCCAGTAGGGGGAATATGTTTGACCTTGAACTGGTAAGGAAATTATCTATACAGTAAACCTTTTTGTTTTGCTCTAATAATTTTCCGCAAATATAAGAACCTATAAATCCTGCTCCTCCAGTTACTAAAAAAACTTGCATAATATGACTATGTGATACTTAAATATTATTATAATCTTCTGATCCCACTTCACTTTGCGTGCTTTCACGGGCTTTATCATCCGCTAAATCCTTCCAGATAAATTCAAGACAGAACAAGTATACCTACTCGGTGAGAATCTTGAGTTGTTGGAATATTTAAATTATGAATTATCGTTTCTTTTCTCAAGTTCTAAATCGGCCTCCACCATCATCTCAACCAATTCCTTAAATTTTACCTCTGGCTCCCATTTTAAAAGGTTTTTTGCTTTTGTGTAGTCTCCAACAAGAGAATCAACCTCTGCCGGACGGAGAAATTCCTCTTTGTCAGATATTACGTACTTCTCCCAATTGTCAATTCCCACAGATTTAAAAGCATGTTCCACAAACTCTCTCACACTATGTGTTTCTCCAGTTGAAATTACATAATCATCCGGGGTTTCCTGTTGTAGCATTGCCCACATAGCCTTGACATAATCCCCTGCAAAACCCCAATCCCTTTTACTTTCAAGATTTCCAAGCTCAAGCTTTTCTTGTTTTCCTAAATATATTTTTGAAACAGCGTTGGTTATTTTCCTTGTGACAAATTCTAGTCCGCGCCGGGGAGATTCGTGATTGAAGAGAATTCCAGAACAAGCAAAAAGATCATAGCTTTCCCTATAATTAACTGTAGCATAGTGCCCATATACTTTTGCGACACCATAAGGACTTCTTGGGTAAAAACGGGTTGTTTCTTTTTGAGGAATTTCCGTAACCTTTCCAAACATCTCGGAAGAAGAAGCTTGATAGAATTTAATTTCCGGATTTATATGTCTTATTCCCTCAAGAAGCCTGGTTACACCAAGTGCTGTAAATTCTCCTGTGAGAACTGGCTGATTCCAAGAAGTTTTCACAAACGATTGAGCGGCAAGATTATAAACCTCATCAGGATTTGATTCTTTTAGAGCCTCTGAGAGAGATGTTTGATCCAAAAGGTCTCCTTGGATTAATTTTATTTTATCCTGAATGTGCTTAATTCTCTCATTATTAACAGTGCTTGTTCTTCTTGTTAGACCATAAACCTCATATCCTTTGTCTAACAAAAACTCAGCAAGATATGATCCATCTTGACCTGTTATTCCTGTAACTAATGCTTTTTTCATAAAACTTTTACAGCTAAAATATTATTACTGTTTTTAATTTGCACGGATTTTCTATCCGCAATATCCATAAAGTCTAACTTCCAGATTTACAAAAAATACCTTGTCATCCGTGTAGTTGTGAAACTTTTGAATATATCCCTATGTATATTATACAATATTTCTCCAATAGTCTAGAGTATCTTTTAAGGATTTTTCAATTGGAATTTCCTGCTTCCAGCCTGTTTCTTTTATGATTCTAGAATTATCACAAATTACTTCTGGAACATCTGCTGGACGTAAAAGATCTTTGTCCACCTTCACTTCAATTTGAGTTTTTGAAAAAGATAATAGTATTTCAAGTATTTTTGATATTTCGTAAGATACTCCTGAGCCAATATTATAAACTTCTCCTGATTTACCTTTCTCCATTAAAAGACAGTAGCCCTTAACTATATCTCTAACATCTGTAAAATCTCTTTTTGTGCTAAGATTTCCCACAGTTAAAATTGGATCTATTTTACCTTTTTCTATTTCAGCAATTTTTTTTGCAAAGTCTGCAACAACAAAATGGGTTGTCTGCCGCGGGCCGATATGATTAAAAGGGCGGACGCGGACATTGTCCAGACCATAAGCTAAATGATACTGAAGACCTAAGTAGTCCTGTCCGATTTTTGATACCCCATAAGGACTTGTTGGCCTATGTTTTGTTTCTTCATTAATAGGCAAATCATCTCTTGACACGAGACCATAAACTTCTGCTGATGAAACTATTAATGTACGGCAATTTACAAGATTATTTTTTTTTAAAGGCTCTAAAATGTTTATCTGCATAATTAAATTTCCAGAAATAAACTTTGAAGGGTTTTTAAAACTATCTCCTGTGGATGCTTGTGCTGCCAAATGAAAGATTAAATCAGGCTTAACCTGCTCTATTAATTTTTCTGTTTCTTGCCCGTCTGAAAGATCTACTTTTATGAGAGTTATCTTCTTTTCTAAATTAGATAAATAACTGGGAAGAGGATCTGCAAGATATGTTCCAAATAAAGAATAATTGTTTTCTGAAAGAAGATGTTCTGCCAAAAAACTGCCGACAAAACCGCCAATTCCAGTAATTAAAACTTTTTTCATCTTCCTACACCTATATAAGTGAATCCTATTTCTTTTGCTTTTTCAGGGCTATAAATATTCCTTCCATCTATCAGTAAAGGCGTTCTCATACTATTTTTTATTTTTACAAGATCCGCCTCTTTAAACTCATTCCAGTCTGTTGCAACAATTAGAAGGTCTGCACCTTTTGCAACTTCATAAATATTTTTGCAAAATTCTATATCTTTAATTAATCCCTTTGCATTATTCATAGACTGAGGATCATAAGCTTTAATTTTTGCACCTTTCTCCTTAAGGGCATTAATAATATCAATTGATGGTGCCTCTCTCATATCATCTGTATTTGATTTAAATGCTAAACCAAAAATTCCAATTATCTTTCCTTCTGGATTATCCAATAATTTTGTGGCTTTTTTTACTATGTCTTGCCTTGCCTGCTTGTTAATATTCTCTACTTCTTCAAGTAATGAAAATTTATAGTTATAGCTTTTGGCAATAGATATTAATGCTTTAACATCCTTTGGAAAACAACTACCACCATATCCTGCCCCTGGCTGAAGAAATTCTTTTCCAATTCTTTTATCAAGACCAATTGCATCCAAAACCTGTATTGCATCTGCTCCCGTTATTTCTGAAAGCTTTGCTATTGCGTTTGAAAAGGAAATTTTGGTGGCCAAAAAAGAGTTTGAGGCATATTTTATCATTTCAGCTGTTTCTAAATTTGTAAGAACTAAAGGGGCAGTAATTGACTTATGAAGATCTATAATAACTTGCCTTGCTTTTTCAGATTCTGCACCAATGACAATTCTGTCTGGATTTAAGGTATCTTGAAGAGCTGATCCTTCTCTTAAAAACTCCGGGATTGAAGCAACATCAAATTCAGCTTTGTTTGCTTTTGCATTATTTATAATTTCTTTTACTTTTCTATTTGTACCAATTGGAACAGTACTTTTTACTGAAATTACAGTATATCCAGAAAGATTTTCTCCTATTTTTTTTGCGACTTCAAAAACTGTTGACAGATTTGCTTCTCCGCTTGGTTTTGGAGGAGTACCAACAGCAATAAACACAACATCAGATCCGGGAATTGCCGGTTTATAATCAAGTGTAAAAATAAGTCTTCCTGCTTTTATGTTTTTCTGGACGAGTTCTTGAAGGCCCGGTTCATAAATTGGAAGAATTCCTTTTTTAAGATTATCAATCTTTTCTTTTGTGTGCCCAATAACATAAACCGTATTACCCAGATCAGCAAAAATAGTTGCTGTAACAAGGCCTACATAACCATGACCAAGAAAGGTTAGTTTCATATTATATTATGTTTCGAGTGGGTATATTATCTATTTTCTAAACAAGTACCAACATTATTTAATTCAAAGTTCAAAATTAAAAATTCAAAATTGCAGTTAGCAGTTTTAAATTAAAACTTTAACATTTGATTTCGGAATCAATTTTAAATTACTAATTGTAACTTTGAACTTTGCCGCTTTTAGCGAGCCTCGCATCCGGCGGGCACTTTGAACTTTTAACTAATTTCTACAATGTCCCACTTAGGTTATTCTTTATTAGAATTAAGGCTTCTTTAAAAGTTTTTGTCTTAAAACCCAATTTTTCAAGTTTATCATTTTTTAATCTAGTTTGGAAGGGTCTTTTTGCTCTATTCTGATAAAATTCATCTCCTGTTACTTTTTTAATTTTACTTGTTTCAAAAGAAAATATCTGTGTAATCTCTTGTCCAATCTCAAAAGGAGACAGAAAACTTTCTCCTACTAAATGATATGTTCCAACTGCTTCTTTTTCTATTAATAACTTTAAACCAAACACTATATCATCTATAAAAGTCGGGGTTATTATTTGATCAAAAACCAAAGATATCTCCTTTTTAGCTTCTAATAGTTCCATAATTTTCCAAACAAAATCTTTTTTGATGTTATTTCTATAGCCATATAAATAAGACAAGCGGACTATAAGCGGATTGGGCAACAGGTTCACAAACTCCTCTCCCCAAAACTTTGTTTGTCCGTACCAATTTATGGGTGATGATAAACTTTCCTCCGTGTAATACTCTTCATTTCCAGAAAAAACGAAGTCGGTTGATATATATATTAGCTTTGAATTGTTTTTTAAAGAAAAATCAACTAGATTTTTTGTACCTACCGTATTTATTGAAAAGGCAGAATTCTCATCTCTCCAATCAAGAGGATTTATCTGCCCAAAGCTAATCAAATTGCTCTTTTGATTTATTAGACTTAATTCAACTAGTTTCTTAAGATCATTTTCTTTGTCTTTTTCGCATTCGTCTACATTGGTTTTTGCAGCCAGGTGAAGAATTATTGAAGGATTAATATCGCTTAAGACTTTTTGAACTGATTCTCTATTTACTACATCGAACCCTCTTGACCTTGAAAGCTCTACGATTTCAAATTTTTCTTTTAAAAAGCTTACCAATCTTGTGCCTATGAGTCCAGATGCTCCAATTACTGCTATCTTCATATTGCCGCTCCATACTGTTTTTGGTAATAGTTTTGATATTCTCCACTTTTAATTTTCTTCCACCATTCCACATTTTGTTTGTACCAGTCAATTGTTTTTTGAAGGCCTATTTCAAAATCATATTTTGGCTCCCAGCCTAGCTCATTTTTAATCTTTGACCAATCAACTGAATACTTTCTGTCGTGTCCAGGCCTATCTTTTACGTATTCAATGTATGATTCGTCTTTGCCCATAATATTTAATATTTTTTTTATGAGATCAAGATTAGATACATCTTCTGTCATACCACCAGCAAGATATGTTTCTCCAACCTTCCCCTTCTGAATCACTAGATCTATTGCTCTTGCATGATCCTCAACATACAGCCAGTCTCTAATGTATAAACCATCCCCATACACCGGTACTTTTTTGTTTTCTAATAGATTTGTAATAGCAAGAGGAATTAACTTTTCCGGAAATTGATATGGTCCAAAATTATTTGAGCAATTAGTAATAGTTGTGGGTAAATCATAGGTGTGGAAGTAAGAACGGACTAAATGATCAGAGGCAGCTTTACTTGCCGAATAAGGACTTCTGGGACTATAATTTGTTCGTTCAGTAAATTTGTTCATATCATTTAATTCTAGGCTTCCAAATACTTCATCTGTTGAGATATGATGAAATTTTTTGATCTTTTTTTTAAGGGATGCGTCAAGTAGAACCTGTGTCCCAACAACATTCGTTAAGACAAAATCAGAAGGGTTTAAAATTGATCTATCCACATGGCTTTCTGCAGCAAAGTGCACAACAATGTCTATACCTTCCATTACTTTATCTACGAGACCTAGGTCACAGATGTCGCCTTTAATGAATGTGTATTGAGGATTATTTTGGATGCTTGTTAGATTTTCAAGATTACCGGCGTAGGTAAGCTTATCAAGATTAACAATCTTGTCTTCCGGATGATTTTTTATCCAGTATAAAATGAAGTTACTCCCAATAAAACCAGCACCACCAGTTACTAATAGCTTCATATCTTTGCCAATCCACTTTCTAACTCTTCTTCTGTAAAATCAACTTGTTCATCTTTAAGGCTAGGATCATAGGGGGGATCGGGATAATTTATGAGCCAGGCATCTTCATCTCCAATATTTAAAAGTCCTGTTGGGATATTATTGGGAATAAAAAGCCTTTGTGGCTTATCTGCATCCAATAAATACTCTTCCCTTACATCATCTTTATATAAGATTATCTTCATTCTACCTTTAATGCAAACATATCTTGCTGCGCGGACTCTGTGAAGATGGTAACCTTTAAAAGCTCCAGGTGTAGCACAAGTAAGATAGGCAACGGTTTTATCTCCATCTTTAAAAAGCTCAACAAGAAAACCGTTGTCTTTTTTTTCTAAATCAAATGTTGGGACTTTTTTTACGTCCTCCAATCTTGCTATACTCATTTATAATTCTCCTTGTTTTACTTTTTCTGCAACTAAATTATTTGCCCGTAGAAGCTCATCAAATGATGTCCCTGCATCAATCCACCAGTCAATCACTTTACAGCTAAGGGTTCCCTCTTTGAGATAAAAGTTATTTAAATCCGTAACCTCTAGTTCTCCTCTTCTAGACGGTTCTAGCTGCTTAATGAAATCAAACACCCGGGAATCATACATATAAATCCCTGTTTGAACAATATTGGACTTTGGGTTTTCAGGCTTTTCCACTATGGAAACTACGTTTTCCTGATTATCTAACTCTATAACTCCATATTGATTTAAATCACTAGACATTTTAACTCCAAAAACTACAGAACCTTTTTCTTTTTTATCAAATTCTTCGACAATACTTTTGAGATTAAATTTAAATATATTGTCCCCTAAAACAACAGCTACTTTTTCATTTTTACAAAATTCTTCAGCCAATAAAATGGCGTCTGATATTCCACCTTTTGGATTTTTCTGTACGGCATAGTAAAGTTTAAGACCAAAATCTTCACCTGCTCCAAGCAAATTTGCAAAATGACCAGAGTGGTCGGGTGAACTGGTTAATAAAACTTCTTTAATTCCAGCGTCTCTTAATGCCTCCAGAGGATAATAAATCATTGGCTTATTATAAATGGGCAATAAGTGCTTGTTTGTGACTAACGTGAGAGGCCTAATTCTTGTTGCAAGGCCTCCAGCTAAAATTACACCCTTCATAATAAATATTTATATGTTTAAACGTTGTTATTGTCTTTAGATCACACGGATTTTATTATTCGTGTGACCTCTAAAGTCTAACTTCTGGATTTACACGGATACTTTATGATCTGTGAGATCTAGAGCTTTTTTGAATACGTTCTTACATTATGGTCTATTTATTTTACCACTGTTTTCTTATATTTCCAAACTTCTTTATACTCAATTTTTCTTTCATCCCTCTCCTCTTAGGAGAAGGGGTAAAGAATAATAGGTTCTAAACTTTGAGTATTATATTCTTCCGATATTTAAGAATAAGAAACCTGCAAGTATTAAAGCGCTTATTGAGACATATTCAAGGACAATTTTCTCATTAAATTCATGATTTATTTTGTGATGCATAAAGCCAAGAGTAATATAGGACAAGAGAATAAATATAAGTAAAATAAACTGGAGTGGCAAATCACTAGAAAAGACAGAAATTAAGAAAAACCCAACAACCAAGATTAAGAGTTCAACAAAATAATATACATCGTGCTTGAAAATAGCTTTTTTTGTCATTTAAAGAATTCCTCCTGTTCCAATAAATAAGAGATAGAGAATAAATATTGAAATAAGCATAATATGGTCAACATTGTGACCAACGAGTCTTGGAATTTTTTTCCTTTCAATAACCGCAAGGTCTATTGTAAGCACAACCAACAAAACAAAGAGAACAAATAAGGGAATAGTTTTTGATGGGATAGAAATGTCCATTATGGGTTGAGAAAAAATATTATTAGCTGGAATATATGAAGAAACATTATTATTTTCTGTTTTTCCCATAACATTTTGTTTTGGTTGAGGAATTAAATTATTATTTGCTTGACGCTTTACGTTATAAGCCTGTAGATTCTGCGAGCCAAACATTTCCACTATTAGGACTGTATCTTCCCCTTTTAGCCTTCCCTTTACAATAGCAAAACCAACTTCCTGAAACTTATCTGAGAGAATATTGTCCCTATGTGTGGGAGAATTCATCCAGGCCTGAACAACGTCTTGGGTGTTTGAAAATCCTTTTGCCAGATTTTCTCCTGCATAAAGATAGCTATAATCTTCTTCTTTAAGAAAATCCCAAGGAGAAGTTCCATCTGGAGCAAAATGAGCCCAATAATCTTTTTCAAACATGTGAAGGGCTTTTTTCTGGGCAGCCTCTGTAAGTTCTTGATTAATAATCAGGGACGGAAGATTTTTCTCTTGTCTTGCGTTATTAGTTAAAACTAAAAGTTCGTTCTCTGAAAGGGAATAAGAAACCCCAAGAATATCAGGCCTTGCTGACTTTAGGGCAATTAGAGATAGGCCAAAAGATAATAAAAATAAAAATATTATGAGAAGACTGTCTACATGAAGAATCTTGGAACGGTGATTGTTCTTGTGATACGGAATAAAGAGATGATAAAAAAAATCCTTCATATATTGAATTGTACAGAGATATGTTTATAAAAGTTTGATTACGCGGATTAAGATATATTCTCGTGCAAATCCAAAAAGTTAGATATTATGGATTTCCGCGGATAATAATCCGTGAATCATTACAATAATACCTCCTATATTAACCATATCACATTTGATAAATTGGTTCCACTATTGATCCTAATTCCTCATCGTTTACTTTCTTCAACAGCAGAAAAGAAACAGTGTTTGCTATAGACAACCCTATTCTTAGGCCTGTAAATGAGCCAGGACCCTGGTTCACATATATTTTATCAATATCTTCAATTTTTATATTTATTTGATTTAAGGCTTCCTTAATCAATGAAAGAGTGCTTTCTGCTTTCGAGTCTTGTGATTGTTTTACAACCAAAACTTTTTTATTTTCTGATATTATTACTTTTACTTTCTTGGTTTCCGAAGCGTCAATGTTTAATATTATATTTCCCATACTTGATACTTGATACTTTATACTAAATACTTAACTGCACTGCTCCTTGGCGGATTATTTTCCAAGGCTCTACTGAGCAATCAATGACTGTTGACTGTTCTTTTATTTTACACACACCCGGTAGCACAAAGTCAACAAGATCTATAAGATCTTTATTCACTTCTGAAAGATTGTAAGGTGTTCTTTCTCCTGAAAAATTTGCTGAAGGAGCAATAATTGGCACACCTAACTCTTTTATTACTTGCAAGACCGGGTCATGGTCAGGCATTCTTACACCTAGTGTATTTTTATTGCCACGGACTAAACCTGGCACTTTTTCTTCCAAACAAGGAAGAATTATTGTTAATCCTCCTGGCCAATATTTTTCCATTAAATCTTTACGGACATCTTTAGGGATTGGTTTTAAATACCTTTGTGCCATTTCTATACTTTCTACCAGTACCGGAACGGCTTGATTTTCCGGCCTTTTTCTAATTTCAAACACTCTTTTAACAACACTCTCATCATCCATCCTACAACCAATTCCAAAAGCAGTGTCTGTTGGAAAAATCACAACACCTCCTTGTTTTAATATTTTAATAGCTCTTCGTATACTTTCCATACAATTTCAATTTTAATTATTCTAAACAAACCTCAATGTTTTAAAGTGCAAAGATCAAAATTCAAAAATCAAAACCTAATTAAAAGTTAAAAGATATTTGTCTTTCAATTTTAAACTTGTTTTTGATATTTGATCTTTGATAATTGATCTTTGATAATAATTCTTCTCTTATTCCCATCAATATATTCAAATTTGATCTCCCAGGCCGGTACTATAGATTTGGAGCTTATTTTTTCCGGCCATTCTATAACCAGGATCGAATCTTTATCTCTCAATAAATCTTCTAATCCCAAACTCTTAACATTGTTTTCGTCTTCAATTCTATAAAGATCGATGTGATAAAAATATTTGATATTTGATATTTGATATTTGATATTTGATATTTTATGCTTCCTGATTATCACAAATGTGGGCGATATTATTCTTTCTTTAATCCCAAGGCCTTTTGCAATACCTTTGACAAAAGTTGTTTTACCGGCTCCAAGCTCTCCATATAAAAATATTATATCTCCTTCTTTAAGTTTTGCGGCAAGTTTTTTCCCAAGCTCCTCTGTTTCTTCTGATGATTTTGTTGTGTAAGTGTCATTCTTCATAAAGTTCATTTTCCGAATTTGGTAAATTAAGTTTTTTAAATACTTTTTTAAAAGATAGTATACCACAAGAGATTAGTATTAAGATGATTCCCAGGATAATTAAAAAGTTTGGCTGATTATTGGAAGATGTGCCTAGTACCTCTGCTTTTATCTTTGGATTATTTTTGGAAACTTTAGGAGTTACCTCATCAATGTTGCTTATTAAATTTATTTTAGTCGAGCTAGTTGACTCTTCTTTAGTTGAAGTCTGAGGATTCGGAAGTGAAGAGGTTTGAGTTGGGGTTGGAGATTTTGCAAGTGTTGGAGTGGGTGTTTTTGTGGAGGTTGGGGTTTTTATTGGCGTGGGAGTCTTTGTTGAGGTGGGGATAGGGGTACTTGTAGGAATGAGAGTTGGGGTGGGAATTTCTGTAGGTGTTGGTGAAGGAAAATATCCTTGACTGTTTGGATTTTTAGGTGTTCCTTTAATTGGATTTCCTTCTGTGTCTTCGCCGTTTTGAGTTATACCATCATTGGTAACCCAATTACTGTCATCTCCCGCATCTGTTAATATCTTTCTTTCCATTGAAGCATAGGGAGGAGTTCCATTCCCAGAGGTTCCTGCGGGCCATTCTCCTCCATCAGGATTTATGGAATCAATTAAATTTCCCTCACCGTCTTTTAATTCCAAAGTTTCACCGTCATTACCTATTGCTCCTGTAAATATTTTATCTTCACTTATGCTAGTTGTATTACTATCACTTCTTTCAAGAAGATAATATCCTTTTGCAGGAATTGTATTTGAAAGATTAATTTCAGGAGATCCATCAGAGGCTCTAAGTGTCCAACCCTCTAAATCAATTTCAGTATCTGTATTGTTATAGAGTTCTACCCATTCATCGCTTGTTGAGGCGGATGTTCCCGACCAAGCAATTTCACTTATAACAACGTCTCTAGAAGTTGCGGCAAAAATTAATTTTGGAGAAGAAAATAATAAGAACAACAAAATAATAAAAGAAAAGAGTGTGAGCTTTTTGAAGGCCATATCTTAATTTAAGATAATTAAGATTATTGTATCAGAAACTATAAGAATTAGTAGTAATTAACGTGGAGGTAGTAGGTTTCAAGGTTATTTTCCTGATGTTTAACCCTAACATACCTTAACCTACAACCATTGTATCCGGTATAGCTGCCGCGAAACAGAGTTCCGCTCTGAACTGCTTTAATATCCGATGATGAACTATTAATGTCTATTCCATTATGAAAATTATAGATCTGGCGGACCCATGTATATTTTGTTGCCCACGTATTGCCATATCCCTGACTAAAGCTTATAGGACCTGAAATTGGCCAATTCCAACTCCCAGAAGGGTTAAATGGATCACTATCAGCACTTCCACAACTTGAACCTGAACAATTTTTGTAATCAACTCCACCTTTTAGAAAATTGAATGGGTTTTGAGTGTTCCCATTACTATCTGCAATAGTAAAATGAAGGTGCGAACCATTTGAGTTACAGGAATAACCTTGAATAATTGATGCAATCTTTGCACCTTCCTCAACCTGCCCTACCTCAACCTCGTCTCCTTTTCCAGCCATAATCCCCTGGATCGCTTCAAATTCGGACCTGGTTTTGGCTAACAGTTCTTGGTATTTTTTTTCATCATTTCTGGTTGCGTCCAGAAGCACGGCCTTGCTTTTCTTCTCGTTATCAAGCTGCTCTGTGTAGCTTTCGAGGGTTATTTTTAGCGCTTCTTCCTCATCTTGTTTGTCTTCCAATATCTCTTGTTGATTGGCATAGTTTACTTTAGCTTGCTCGGCAGCATATATATTTTTTTTGTCATAAATTTGAACTATTCTTAGATATTTAAGACGTGTAAAGAAGTTTGAGATACTGTCTGAAGTTAAAAACATTTGCCAGGGATCTACTGCTCCCACCTTGTACACTGCTCCTATCCTTCCAAGCAGAGCTTTAGTAGAATAATTAAGATCATTTTCAAGTCCTGATATTTTATCTTTGGCAATCTCAATATCTTGCTCCAGACTTATTATTTTTTGTTTTGTAGCATCTATTTTTGACTGCGTCAACCTTATCTGATTATTCATGATGCTAATTTGGGAAGAGAGAGTTTTTTCTTGTCCCTGAAGTTCTAGTACTTTGTTTTCAAGGCTTTTTATCCATTCTTGACACTCTTTTTCTTTTGATGGATCACTACAAACGGAGGAATTATCTTGTATGTCTAGAGCAAATACACGAGGCTCAGTCTTTAGTAAGACAATGATTAACAGAAATAGGAGTATTAAAGTAAGTTTTTTGCACCACATTGTTTTAGGTAATTTATTTGGGGTCTTATGTCAAGACCGGACGAAAACTTCCTTTCTATAGGTCATCAATAGTTTCATGATTTCTCCGACTTGTTCATCAAAAGAAAGACCTCTGTTGT
>QZIP01000028.1 GCA_003599595.1 Candidatus Parcubacteria bacterium | reverse complement strand
AAACTACCTTTAGCTTCCTTACCCTTAGAACGAAGTTCTTTGTTTTCTTCGTACTTTTCAACATCGTCTAATGGAATTAAAGAATCCATACTATCTAATACAACAATATATGGCTTGCCTTCTTTATGTTTTGTATCCAAATCATCATAGAATTCTTCAGGAGAAGAAACATTAATCTGTTCAATTCTTCCTGCTGCTTTTGATCCAAAACAACCTGCGCGGTCTAACATCTGTCCACCAGGTTCTCCTGAATAATAAAGGAATCTATAATCATCAAATTCCTTATTCAGAGAAGCTTCTCCAAACGCTGTCATTGCTAACCAAGTCTTACCTGAATCACTGTCTCCAACTATATGAACATACGTACCCTTGGGGTAACAACCAGATGCTTTTCCAGTACATTGAAGATTAAGAAGAGTTGAGCCACTACTTAACAACTCTCTATTATGTAGCGGGGTTTCTTTAGATCTTTTATTGACAAGAGATCCTTTGATCTCTTCAGCCATTTCCTTTTTCTTTCTGCCCCTTTTCTTTGGTGTTTCATCTTGATCTAATTCAGAATCTTCAGAACCAATAATATTGGAAATCTCTTCAGCAGTATCAACCAATCTATCAAGGATATCTTCACTCATTTTAAACACTCACTTTATATTTGTTTTGAAGTTCTTTCAATAATCTTAATTCTTCATCCTTTTTCTTTTTTTCAAGAGTTTTCTGCCTCTTCTCGGCTTTTTCCAATTTCTTACGTTCTCTTTCCTTTTTATCTTCTATTATCTTTTTGGCTTTATCAAGATAATCTTTTACTGTTTGTGGAATATCTACAGATTTTTCAGTAGCAATTACTATTTTTATTGAATGATTTGTCTTGTTATGATCGTGCATCCAAGTTTGAAGAATTTTGAATTCTTCGTAAGTAACCAAATCCCAACTCGATTCCTCACTTATTCTTGGACTTGTCTCACAATAACTACAATCATAATTGTAATCTGGGACATAATATTCCAATATCTTGATACGAATCTTCTTCTCTTCCATAACTTCTCCTAAAGAAAACGGTGCACCCGCTCAGGTTTGTGCCTTCACGGATGCACCGGCTTGCAGCGCAGTCTAACAATTACTCTTCTTCGTCATCCGTTACAGCACTTCTCTTGGGCTTTGAAAGATTCTGAATCTCAGGCTTCTTTTCTGGCTCAGGAGTATAAGTGCTGACTTCGGATGGATCAATAGCTCTGTGAGTGTCACCATCCTTGTCTTTGAGCTTCAACTTACCATTCTTAATTTCAAGAACAGTACAAACTCCATACTTAGAGTGTTTTACCTTTTCTCCAACTTCAAATTCTACTTCTGTTTCATTATTTGTTGGAACAGGAGTAGTAGCTTCAACTTCGTCTACAGTATCCCCATCATCATCATCTTCATCAGCACCCTTATGGAAGACTTCCTTGAGTTTCTTATAATCTGGCTTCTTGAGCAGATCATCCAAACAAGGAACATCCTTATCCTCATAATTGGTTTCTCTTGGTTCCATCTCAAGATTAACTGGCTTCAAAAACTTACCGCTTCCACCATCCTTCAATTTGAAGCCTTCGCTCTTGCATTTTACAGCAAGAGTCATACCGCCGTCAGCATGATAAAAACGAGTAACAGGACTGCCCTCGCGTGCAGCATCAATCTTATTATCAATTAAAGAACCCAAACCAAAAGCATATGGGCCTTCAAGGATTTGGATACCTTTATCCTTATCCTCAACATCAATAATAGCCATTATCTGGCGCTTCTTGGGCCACAATGCCTTAATTACGTCCTCACTTGCTCCACGACGTTCTAATTCTTGTCGATGTTCGCAAATAGGACAATTCTCTCCCCAATTCTTCAACAAGCAGCAATATTGCTTGTTTTCGGCTCCAACACCTCTGTGAGCCCAATAAGTGCGCTCCCAGTGATCATAACCTTCATCAGCCATTGGATTGTTCTTCCCAGCAGTATATGGGAGAACATCCAAGTAATACATTCCCTCTTTCTTGAAGTAAAACGAATTTACTCCCTTGGGAAGATCTAAAGAAGCAATTTGGAAACCAGCCGACTGTTTATTTGCAGTCGTCTTTGCATCTGTATATTTGCGAACTTTTTTATTCTTACCATCATTTAACTTACCCATTTTTTCAGACCTTTCATAAATTTTAGGCATTTAACATAGTTATAGAATCTAAAAATCTTTTCAATTTTTGATGATACCATTTTAATGGTGATATCTTCATTTTTGTGATTTTATCACATATTGCATTTAAAGTCCAACCTTCTTTTAACCACTGTTTAATTGTATTTACATATGGCATCATATGTTCATACTTTTGTTTAAGTTTTAAATCATTCTTTTCCTTTCTCTTGGAGTAAAAATCTGCTCTTTGAAATGGATGTTTGCCATTTTCAAGCTCTTCTTTATTCCTCTGGATTGTTCTTTTAATAGTATTTGTTATATTTACTGGGTTTTGAAATGCGTGAATGCCTTTAGCTAAAGCATCTTCCCTAGATACGCGGCAAGCTTCTTTAGTTTGAGGTCTTTGTAGAGCATGTGTTCCATTTCTAAATCTTTCTAAATCTTTATCTCTAAATTCTTTATTCAGAAATATATGAGTTCCATCCTCTAGTTGTCTTTTATTTCTCTCAGTAAGAATATCTTTAGTACTTTCAGTAGTTAGTTTTCTGATTGCCGGATCTTGAAATGGATGTTTATTCTTAGAAACTTTTTCAAGCATTCTATCACTGGTCATTTTTCTAATTTTATCACTTAGAAATGGATGTGTTCCATTTTCAAGACTTCTCTTACATATCCTACTACAAGTCTCACTATCAAAACCTTCTCCGCCTTCAGTCAAGTTAGTCAATGGGCCATCACCAGTAATTATTCTTCCAATTTGCTTAATAAATCTAACTTCTAACTTCAATGCTCTCTTACAAGATAAATTTTCTGTCAAGAAACAACTAATTACAAACTTTCCAGAACTTATTATATTCTGAATTCTATTTCTTTTTAAAACATTCTTTTCTTTACCAGTAAGAACATCTAATTCATGAACAAATAGTCTTTTACCCTTCCCTTTTCCTATATAAAAAGGTTCGTAGTCAAATTGAAAATCCAAACCAGAATATTTATATATACCTGGTTTACTAGAATCTAACAAACAATACACATAGCAATCATTGTCATTCATAATAGACATAAATTTAGACATAGAACATTTAATCAGATTTTTCTTTCAGTTTACTATCATACATTTTCTTTCTTTTTGAATCTTGGATCTCAGACCGAATGTCCTCCTTTCCTTTTGGTAATCTTGGCTCAGAATAATAATTGGCCAACCTCAGTTTAACTAAATCTTCTAATGATCTTTTCTTATAATCTAACGCTCCCACCATAGCGTCAAGAGCACCATGTAATCTTAAACAATCAACAACTTCTCGCCTTGCATCATATAAAGCTTTTCTAGCAGTAGTAACGTTAGAATCTAGTAATATTATACACTTTATTGCTGGCTCTGTCAACTTATCTAACCCGAAATTCTTTGGATTTTTGCGAACTTGTAAATCTACTTTTGCGCACTCTATATCATAGTCGTCTTCCCTGACTTTAACTTCATTTTTAGCATCTTCTAAATCTGCTCTGGCTTCCCCTAATTTCTTTGCATACTCATCATACAAATCTGCTTGTATTACAAGTTCGTCATCCAACTTGTATTTATCAATAGTCGAAATACTGATTTGATCATCTTTCATTTTGGTTTGTACCTATTTCCTACACTTTGGCAACCGCATAAATCACAATAATCACCATCCTTTACTCCATGTCTCTCGTAACAAAACTTTTGCCTCTCTATAATATTTCCCAACCAATGAATTTCATAGTCGCTACAACAAAAATCAGACAATGTTTTTAATCTAATTGGGGTTGTGTCTCGCTTTGGTGTAATCATTAGTAATGGTGTTCTTCTGTTATCTCCCTGATACCCAACTGCATTACAATATCCTTCTCCAGATAAAAGATAATCACCCCAATCATATTTTCTATACCAGTGCTTACAAGTAGCACAACAAGGAGTACTTAAAAAATATTTAAACATTAGCTGTTACAAGCCTCATAGCAAAACCTTGTTAATCTATGTAATCCACCATCATATGGGCCAAGACACTCAAATATTTCTAAAATCCTATGCGCCCTTTCCATTCTCTTTTGATTTGGAGCAAACTTCTTACCTTGTTTAATTGCCCACTTTGGAATACCTTGATCTAACAATACTGAATTAGCCCATCCCATTATCTGTTGGCGAATACTTTCAGCTTCATCATTAGTCTTACCCTTCAACTGCTCTGCCACATCTGCCCAAACTGTCTTTTCAGGATCAATTAAAAGTTGAGCAATAGACTTAGACCAACTCTTAACATCCTTTAACATTATCGCTCTAAGTTGCTCTTCAGTTGTCTTTAACCCTGAAATATCATCTAATCTTTGAATTGCCGCTCTAGCAGATCCTTCAGCCTTTTCAGCAATTAATCTCAATACCTTTTCTTCAGGAGTTTTCTTAACAACTCTTTTACTTAGATCTAACTTTTCTTCCTTCAAACAAACACTTAATAAAGCTTGATACAAATCATCTTCATCTAATTCTTTGGTTTTGATTTCAGCACATCGGCCACGAATAGTTGGAAGAAGCTTCTGTGGATCAGTTGTACATAACATAAACTTTACATGATCGGGAGCATCTTCTAACATTTCCAATAATACAGACTGCGCTTGACTTGTCCATTGATGGCACTCATCAAATATCCAGATACGATATTTACCCATCAATGGTGCTGATCCCATCTTATCACGAATTGAACGCACCGTATCAATTCCACGATCATCAGCAGCGTTTACCAATTGTAAATTAGGAGGCTTACAACCTAGCTCTTTACAAACATAACGAGCCAGTGTTGTTTTACCTGTTCCAGAAGGACCATAATATAAAGTAGCTGGAGGAAATACTCCTCTTTCTAAATGACCTCTAATTATCCCTACAGCCTCTTTTTGGCCTTTAACATCTGCTAAATCTCTAGGACGATGAGTCTGATACAACCCCATAATATTTCCCCTTTTTAGATACTAAGCTGCAAGTTTCCAAACACCATCAAAACACTTCCACTCTTTCATATCAAACCATGAACCATCAGGAGGAGCTACAGCTACTTCTACACTCATTGGAGCAGTAATCCAAGAAAAATGTTTAGGAAGATCTACCGTAACTAATTCATTAGCCTTGCCTAAAACATCTTGAATTTCATCTGGAGGACTATTACCTTCACAAGAGTCATGAATCTGTCCTACCAGCTTTGTTCTCATCTTATTTTTACGAAGCCATTTTTGCATATTGATTAAGAACCATAACAAACAATGGAAAGCTGGTCCTTGAATTGGATAATTCAAAACTGCATTTTTGGTTAGTGGTCCTTCAATCCAAAAACCTGTTACAGTTCTAAACCCACCCTCTTTTTGATATTGTTCAAACCACTTCTTTTTCCATTTGGTATATTCTGGAAATCTTTCATGCCAGAATATTCTTTCCACTTCCTTTACATGATACTCAAACGTGCCAGCTTCAGGATCTTCATCATGTCTAAATAAACCGCCTTCTGAAATTCCCTTACTTGCTAAATGATCTTTAATGTGAATTTCAGTTCCTGGAACAAATAACTTTTTCTCTCTACAAATAGTATCCCAAATAGCCTTGGCCGTTAATTTGTAATAACTTCCATAAAACTCTGCGAACACAAACTGGTTTTTAGATATGTGTCTTAAATCACCTTTGACCGAATCTTTTGGAAGTAAAAATAAATCTCCACCTGTATCACGATGCATGTCCTTATTTTTATCAGACACATATGCTCTGAGAGCTCTGTCTCCAGTTACACAACTGGCAGTTACTACTTCAGCGCCTTTAAAGTCAGTTTCCCAAAAATGCCATCCCTTTTCTCTAGGAATAAAAAGCTTACGAATGGCCTCGGCCATTTCCTTATCACGTTTAGGTATGTTTTGGAAATTAGGGAATTTGGATGAAGATCTAAACGTTCTGGCCGTATGCAAGTCGAAGAATGGATGTATAAACCCATCCACCAACTCTCTCTTAATTCCTTTTAGAAATGTTCCACCAACCTTTTCATACCCTTTCATATCAAACAATCTTCGAACGAAAGGGTGGTCTATATCCTGTAATGCTTTTTCTGATGTGCTTGGTTTATAATATAAACCATCAGATATCTTCCCAAAACCTAAATCAGATAAACTTCCTTTTTCTGTAAAAACAACTGGCTTGATCTTCATTATGTCAAACAACACATGTGCTAATTGTTGACCACTGCCTATATTAGCTTTGTCTGCATAATGTTCTTTCCAAACTTTCCAAACTTCAGATGTCTGTAACTCTTCTTTTATTTCCTTAACTTTATCTGCTGTTGCCTTTATAGTGCTTTTCAGCAGTTCTGTGTCTATTTTTATTCCATTTGCTTCAATTTCGGAAAGAACAATTATGCCATCATGAAATAACTTATACGCTTCCGGAGAAGAAACCCCTCGTTTCATATTCACCCAATCTAATTTGCTCGGTTAATTCTTCTAATTTACCTTCTCGTTCCTTTTCCATCAAAAAATCCCTAACATAAGTTAATACCTCACCTAACCAATTTAATCCCTTCCAAGTATTTCTATCCCAAGCTTCTGGATCATCAGAAGATAATCCAATACCCCAAATAGAATCATTAGGATTTGTTTCAACTAATGTTGTACCAGCAGTAGCAAACAAAGCTTCTCTTGCTTCAGAATTTTGTGAATACTTGGCAAGATTTCCAATTGTCACGTAATCCCTAGCATACTTTTCCCATTCTTCTTTATTAAAGTTTTTCACTAATCTTCCTAGTCTCTTTTGTTCTCCAGGATGATCAGCTTCCATAATCTTCTTTAAAGATTCTTCATCACCAAAATGACTTGCTTTACAAACCATCATCCACTGCTCAGCAGTGTTATACCAAACTCCATCTATTTCAAATCCTATAAAAGCCCATTGAGAAAACGGCTTGGTAAGAAACATTGTAAACTTTTCTTTGCCAAGTAACTTATTTGAAAACTCCAAGAGATCAATCTTATTGACAGAGTTCTTAACTTTCTCATGATCTGGGGGTTTCCATCCTGGTGGTTTCTGGTACTTCCCAACTTCATTTAAAATAGCTTCACCATTTGGAAACTTTTCATCATTTGCTCTGCAAACTTCATTGATATGAGGTTCATCAGGAACACCCATAGCAACTAGAGCTCCTCTAACAACATAATCTACATCGCAACATCCATCAATAATTTCATAAATGTCTAACTCTTTTTCAATTGGAGTTAAAACAAAATTCTCCCTATCATCTAATGATTGAGGGTGAAATCCAAAAGCATTAACTGTTTCTAATGCTTCCTGCATTACCAAACGAGCTAATAACTCTCTAATTTTGGGATTAGATGGAATGGTATAAAAAGATTCAACCTTTTGGAGATCGCTCTTCTTAGATACAATAGCTTTGTTTCGTAAATTACTTAGCGCTACTTGGCTGAGTTGCTTCATTTGCCTCTCCATTCTTAACTTTGTCCCAAATTTCTTGACGATGAACCGTGACAGTTCTTGGAGCTTCTATACCAAGTCTGATTTGGATTCTATTTCTATATGGATATGCGTCTACTACTTCAACAAAAATATCTTTACCAAAATAAAGTCTCTCTCCAGAATAAATTGGAGTAGTTATTTTGGACATTATATCTAATGGACAAGTAGGGGCAGACAATCCTAACTTAACCAACATAGATCCACGACTTGGAGTTGCGTCTACAACCTCAATTGCCAAATCATCACCAATCATAATCTTCTCACCTACATACCTCGTAAGTATCAACATATTCAAATCTCCTAATCCTAAAATTTCTTAACATCGTTGTACATGAATTTCAACCAACCTACTAAAATACGTCAATAACCTCCTCTTAAATATTATCTTCCCAACATTTGTTCTTTTATCTGATTTTTAAGAATCCACCATTTTAATATTCACTTTGATCTTCCGCTACTAAATAATTCCCACGTTCTTGGATATAGTTTGGAAAGCTGTTCCCCTACTATATTTGCGTATTGACGAATTTCCCATTGGGCATCTGGAGCCATTCTTAAAGTCAAAAATGCTAACCAATTTCTCAAATTAGCCTGCGCTCTCATTCTACTATATCGTCCAACACCAATATGAACTCTGGCTAGTTCTTTGGGAACACCCATCTTTAATGATCTCTGATAAAACTCTTCTTGATCCTTATATTCACATTCCAAATCCCAAATATAAGCTCGCGCGCCTTCCTCAGTCAATTCATCAGCGCCTTTAATAGTTCCTGCCTGTTTATTTGTCTTACTATTTAACATCAATCGTTCAACAGTAGGAACATAATTAACATTAGGAAGTGAAGTATACCTAGCCGAAAGTTCTGAGTAACTCTGAGTTCTATGTCGATGCCATTCTCTGAAGACCATGATGGGAGCTTGTATTTCAAATACTGCTCCTGCCATTTCAAATGGGGTGGCATGTTTGTGTTCATACAAATACTTGAGAAGTTTTTCATCTCCTTCTACCCGCTTCACAGTTCCCAAACACGAACCTTCAATACATGTTTCCAACCCTTCTACGCCTTCAACACGACATTTATCGCAAACATACTTGGGACCCCAACCGAGAAACCCCTTGTCGGTACTCATACGGGCAGCTTCAATTATCCTTTCATCAGATCCCCAACTCTCAATTAACTCAACATAGCCATGATCTAATACTGGAATTCTTTCATAAGAAGTGATTTTCAATTTAAATCTCCTAATCTCCACTCTCTAAGTTTCAGTTCTTCCCATGTCACTCCTTCTCCATAAACCTCTCTAACTCTCCAACCATTATTCCAACTTCCATCATCTTCTTTTAATTTCAACAACATTCCTTTTTTGGCAAATTCTTCTGGTATAAAACTCATCTGAGATACAAAACCAACATCAATACTCTTTTCCAAATAACACTGATAGTAAAATGTTATCTTGGACATTATTTGCTTTTCCGTTTCAATCCACCTAAAGAAGCCCATTCTAACACTTTAGTATCTAATAATTTCATTAATGTGGATACAACCCAAGGATGAAATTCTGGTGTTGGTACTAATTTTGGTTGTATCTTTTTCATCATATCAAATGATGCAGAACCTTCTAATCCAATACACAAATCAATTGTTTCCAACACCAATTCTTCTTTTTCCTTCTCAGTCATTTACTTCCCTCTATACCACCAAAGTTGAAAGAGATAAACAGTGTTTACAGCAACTACTCCTATACCACCATAAAAACTATACCATTGATTGATATTGGGGTAATAAAAAAGGTTCCAATATCCCCAAGAGGTATAAAAAATAAATGGAAGTGGAGAAATACCTCTCGTGCACTTATCTTTGTATATTTGACGACAGTTCATAGAAAGAAAAATTGCTCCACCAACCTCGAATAATCCATTAATTAAATCTGAGTTCATTTAATACATTCCTTATAAATTCATCTTTTTCATGTCTTGTCACTGGGAAGTTTTCAACATCTCTTTTAAATGCTTCTACTGAATCATAAGATCTCAGTTCTAGCAAAGAAGTATTATCTGGATCTTTAAAATACTCATTTTCAAATGGAATTGGGCAACTACATCCGCTATCTTGAGACCAATAAATTCTATTTGACTCATTATGTTTCAATGCAATTAATGTATTGAATTCGTAACTTAATCCTGTTTCATCTAATGCGTCAATCAATTTCAATCCTGATTTCTCAGGATATGAATACACATTGTAATCATAATCATTTGAATACATTTATTTATCTCCCAAATTCTTAAGTGCTACTTTAAGAAAAGCAGCCATCATCCCTATTACCAAGCAACCAAATCCTATTTGATATAATGGATTACAAAATAAAAAACCACCAACAATCAAAACGATCCCAAACAACCCAATATACAAACAATACAAATATAACTTTTGAAAAAACTTATTGATTTTATTCATAAGATATGCCCATCTTCTTCATTTGAATCCTAGCTATTGTAATCTCCAATAAGCTATCCAACCCACAATACAACAATCTCTGTTTCAATCCAATTTCTTTAACCCTGTTAACTTCGTTACAACCTTGCTTAACTGATCTTAAAAATGGAGAAATGTGATCATCATAAGAAGGTTGACCTAGCAATACATAACTTTGAAACTTCAATCCACATATACCACTTCTATTATCTAACACGTGAGCTGCTATCATCGTGTCCCAAACTAAATTTCTAATCTTTTTTCCAAACTGCTTCATAGTCCATCTAGACTCGAACTTCATATTAGCAGCGATTTTGCCAATTTCTTTGTCAAACAAAAACTCCTCTGTAGCTTTTATCGTTGGGCCATACCAAGGATATGCAACAGTTATTTCCCCATCACTTATAGAACAGCAATCAATTTCAGACTTAGGACCATCTGGTTTAAGAGTTGTAGTTTCATAATCAAAAGCTGCAAGTTTGGGTTTCTTACGGATTATCTCATATATTATTTCCGCAGCTTTCTCTGGTTCAACTACCACCTTAACCTTTTTTTTGTAATCAGGCGGTGATTCCTTCCATGGCTTTTCTTTTAATGTAAACGCATTTTCCAAGTGTTGTTTAAAACATCTTGCTAAAACTGGATCACCATTAGAGCGAAGAAGATAGGAAGGATGCCAGGAAGGACAAATCCACATATTGGGTTTATGATTGGGAATTTGCCAACCAACCCACTTACCTATAGCCTCACTTGCTTCCTCTTTCCATATTCCACCAATCAAACTCTGTACAGCAACAGCTCCTAACACAATCACAACATTTGGTTGTAACCTAGCAATATCATTAAACAAATTTGGACGACAATATTGAACTTCCTTATCCGTAGGAGTTCTATTTTTATCTTTGTCAGTATGAGGACGGCAAATTACCGCATTAGTAATCCAACAATCACCTTCTGGATCAATACCAATTTCTACCAAAGCGTTTCTAAGATATTGCCCGGATATTCCTACAAAAGGAGCTCCCTCATTGTCCTCATCTTTGCCAGGAGCCTCCCCGACTATTAAAACCTTACGCTTACCCCTTCCTATAGTCTTTATTTTTGGAGAATTGCATAACTTGTCTAATCCACAACTACCACATCTAGGAACTGTTATTTGAGGTTGTTTAACTAACTGTAATTCTGCTGATGAAAAAAATCCACCCATTCTTATATTTTCTCGTATTTGATATCAACAATTTCTTGCTCTACTACTTTAGTAACTTTAGTTACACTTTTAACTTCTTTAACTCTCTCTATTTCTTTTAACTCTATCTTTTCGCCACACCATGGACAAAAATTTATACTTTCTTCACAATTTGTGATGTCATCGTAATCCGGTTCTTTCCACTCTAATTGGACAACTGGTTTTGAGCCATCATGTCCATGTTTTGATAATGCAACAAACCCGCTATTCCAATAATCTGTCATAATCTGACAACATCTCTGATTTATCGGGTTAAAATGTTTAAATTTATATCTTTCTGTATCCTTTCCAGCAAACGTTTTATCATAAATTACTGTCGTTTTATACTGCACTTCCACTTAATTCTCCTTTTTTAACTTTTTTCTTCTTGGGTTTCTTTTCAGTATCATCCAAATCTTTTTCAACTACTCTAGATAAACAAGTACAGTAAGTGAAGTTTTCCCCACTTACCTTTAATCTGCCATCTGTGATCTGACACTTGTCATATTGCTTTGTAATATCAGACAACAACCTAGGACTAACCATAAAAGAAAGCTGCTTACCACTATAATCAATATCTTTCCAACCCTTATATTCTGAAGCAGCACCTAAACCTATAACATATACTCTATGTTTCTCACCATCTAACACAACCTTAACTTGATTAAACTCTGAACTTGCAGAAGATATAGAAGCAGATGCTACTTTATCTCCCAATCCTTCTGGGATAGTGAGTTTTGACCACTCTGCTTCACCTTCCAAAAACTCAGTAATATCAAGATACTCACCAATAGCTTTGAGGCAAGATATCTCCAATCCTTTTTCATTTCTAAAATGAATCCATCTTTCTGTCTCGGCAAATTCAGTTACCTTTGATCCCAAAATGTGTTTAATGTATTCTCTTTTAACAATCGTGTCATTTTCAAAACCAGTCTCCAAACTAAATCGACACATCTGAAAATTATCAAACGCTTCTACCCAATTAGGAGCGATATGAACACACACCGTGGTAAACTCAGCTTCGTTTGTACCAGCACACTCTTGGACCTTTTCTATACCCTCAATAAAATCATCGGGCAGTTTATTCCATTTCTCAGGTCTTTCTACATCTCTCACTGGTAACTTAAATTTCTTTTCCTTAACAAATTTGACTCTTTCTCCTAATCCTTTCAAGAGGAAAATATCACCTTCATCAGTAATGTCTACCATTCCATCTTTATCAGCTTTAATTCTTCTAAAATGCTCAGACAGTTCTTTGGCTTTGATCGCCCCTAACAAATCATCAGGTAATCCACTTTTAATTCTAACAGAGATTCCACCATTATAGGTGATTACTTCTCCATCTTCAAATCCAAAACAATCTGATTGTTCAGCTTCTTCTTTCTTAGACAAACCAGGCTGAACTGCATCCAATGCTTTTACTACAGTAGCTTTTAATACTTTCATTTTATTCTCCTACCTCTTTGTAATACCATCCTAGGTTCTTTTTAAACACTCTTTTGAGTTTGGGTTTACCAAAATCAATGTCTTCTTTTCTTTCTATTGGTATTTGGGCCAATGTACCAAGAAGCCTGCCCCTATAAAAACTTCCTTCATCTATAACAGCTATTGGACTATTTTTCCTACCAAGCCACCAAGAAGTGTCTCTCTCAATTGGTCTTCCTGGCATTAATTGAGAAATCCTATGAAAAAACCTAAAAAACACAGACTCATAAAAGTAAATTCTAATATTGTTTCCTTCAACAGCGACAACTCTTTCTTCCTCACTTTTGGCCTTCTTAGGAACTATTATCTTAGTAGCTTCTGTTCTCAATAACTTCGGAATTGCTTTTTCCTTAATATTCAATGGTTGAGATTCTTTATATTCTGAATTACTAACCATCATGTCATAATGGACATGATTAATTTCTTCCAGTTCTTTAGGAAGAAGTCTTGTCAACATAAAACCATCTGTAAAGTATCCGCTCTCTTGAATGGTTTTAAGCACTCTACTTCTGGCACTCATCTGTGAAAAAGATTGCAGGAGCTCTTGAAATGAAGAACTCCTGCCGCCTATCTGGCCAACAATTTTCATTACATCCTCCTTGTTGTTCTCTTAAACTGGGGTCATTGTACCATCATCTTCATCATCATCATATATAGGATCGCCACCTCTAATTTTCCTTTTCTTAACTCTTTCTAATTCTTCTTCTGCTCTTCCACAATGGTACATACCATCTCGATAATAAAAAACATTGCTAATTCGTTCATATTCTCCACCTATTCCTATTATCGGAGAATTTCCGTGCCATTCATGGACATCAGCTAAAATAACATCTCTAGTTCTTAAATCAACAGCAACTTTATATTTTGGATATGTATAATACCCACCAGTAAATTTACCAGCACAAAGAGCAGACAGAACTCCAAACCCAGGCTTATAATCTCCAGCATCTTTATGTACTGCTGTTTGCCAATTACGGTTAACAGTGACAGTAGTAAACACAGTATTAGCAATTACAAAATCTGGAGAGGTCTTATTGACTATTTCTCTCTGGGCAGCATATCTTTCAGGAGCATATTTAGCAAACACTTTGTCAATTTTTTTGATAAAAGGAAGAGCTGCTTTCCATTTTTCGACATGTTTCATTGTAAATGCAGTTTGACGACAATATGGAAATCGAGCGTTTCGATCCATAAAACCAATAATACCACTATCTACTTGTTGTGCATAATTAGTGTTACTTACTGTAACACCGTCTTTCAATAATGGTCTAGCTCTTGTACCAGTGATGAATTCAGGAACAGCATGTTTAACTCTATTGCCATGCGCAAGTTTAACATCTGGTGGTAATATACCAGCTGCCATTCCCCTATTTTGAGATTGAGACCAAGCTTCTCTTAAAGAAGGCCAAGCCTTCTTACAAATATCAGCTGGAAGTACTTTTTTCAAATATATCAATAACACTGTTCCATCAGGCTTATATACTTTGGTGTCTTCACTATCGCAGAGTATATTCCAAGACCCTTCTGGTAAAAAAGTTCCCTTGAACTTTTCAGTTTCTTCATCACTCAGACAATTTTCTTCTTTTAACCAAATCTCTTTCATAATTACCTCAAATCAACTGCTTTAAGTATCCAATCAACATTATTTTCAATATCCTCCTCATTTTCATTCCTTAAAACAGTAATACCATTTATAGATTCTTTGAGCTTGTTAGCTTTGGTAATCCTACCTTTCAACCATGTTTCAGATTGAGTATCACCGCGCTTCTTATGACGTTCTTCTTGTGCTTTATCAGAAGCTTCTAACATCATCCATTTACAATCTAAATTCTTAATTTTCTCAAGTTCAGCTATAAACGACCCATTAAATAATCTATCACCTTCAAACAAAATTCTCCAACCATCCATATTCTCCTCTGATGCCCAAGCATTTATCATTGCTACGGCAGTGGGTTGTACCCCCATAGATAATATATCAGTTCCACCAAAACCAGCCTTTGCATAACTCCCCAACACAATTGTTTTAGTATTATCATGCCTTTGATAAACAAGAGTTCCTGTTTTACATATCTTGCCTTTGCCAAGTTCTTTGACTACTTTTCTCATTACAGTAGTTTTACCAGAAGCAGGAACTCCAGACATACCTATGCATTTTAACAAAATTAATCTCCTATTGCAATACCTAATAATTGTAAAGATCTTTTTGCAACTATTGGAGAAAGAGCAAAACCTATTCTATGAGCACCAGTAGCAACAATCAGTCCATCATCTATCTTTTCAACAACTATTCTTCCAGTGACTGGCCTATACCCCAATATCACTTTTCTAGATCCAGAATCTGGGAACATACTATCACATTCTTCGGTCAACACAGTTAATTTGTTTTTATTTTCAACCAATTCGACCGTGTCTCCCACTCTTATTGAAGTTTCACCCCACGGTCTGAACGTAATATGTTTATATGGACCTCTCAAAACCCTCAATGGTTTTTGAATTTGCCTATTTCCTCCAAGACCAAAAATAATTGCTCTTCCACCAAGAGGTTCCACATTAACTGGCTTTAATCCACTATTCAACAGAAGTTTTTCAGTCCATATTCCAGCAGCAATAATTACATTTTTGGAAGTTGTAATTTTACCTTCCCTTCCTATTATCTCCCAACCTCCTGATACCCTATTTACCTTAAATACTGAATCCAAAACGGATTCAAATGATCTCAAATATTTATTTAAATCTGGTAACATCCAAACTGGTGGGTTATTTTTCTTTTTGCCATAATCCTTGCCATATGCCACAAGTATGTCTTCACCACTATTGACAATTCCAGCTAACTCCTGTAATTGTTCTATTCCATAATCAATATATTTAGGCTCCCACCAATGAGGAGATATCTTACTAAAAAATGTGCCAGTAAACCAAGAAGGTGTTATTATACCAGCAGCGTTTCTAGAACCTGAATTTGTCTTATGGTTATCTATCAATAGGGTTTCAAGACCATATCTTTTAGCAAACAAAGCACAGGTCAAACCCCAAAATCCAGAACCAATAATCCCAATATCTATCATTTATTATGTTTCATATTTCATATTTTCTTACTTCTCCTTAATTTGAATTAACAACCTTGATTTCAAATTCCAAAACTTAAAAACTACAATTAGGAAATTGTTTACTCATAAAACACCTCCTATTATTTAGGAACAAACGATAACAATGACTTAGCCAGCTCACCTTTGTCGCTTAATTCTTTCCTAATTTTATTTCTATCCTCTAACTTCTCTCCCTTACATTTACACCATATAGTTTCAAATTCCTGGAGATTACATTTTCTTTCATATCTTGGAGGAGCTAGACATTCACCAAACTCTTCAGTCATATACTCAATAGCTTTAGAAAAAGAACCAAACAAATTTTCAACAACTTTTTTGGGTTCTTCATACATATCATCATCATTAAACAACAAACCAGACTTAAAATCCAATCTTTCAATCATGTCTGAAAACTTCCATACAGTCCATTCATTTACAGAATTAAACTTACTTGGACTTCTATTATCTCCTATAATTTGGAATATGTCTTGGCAACTCATACAACAACCACTAAGAGTATTAATTATTTGGTCAGATTTAGGGAATAACCTTTGTATTCCTTCTATAGCTTTAATGCCACCACTTCCTCCTGGCTTTGCTCTATCATTTCCCCAAAACTTACGTCCTCCTTTTTTCTTAACTTCAACTATTCTTTCTTTAACATATTTATACTGATCATTACTTTCTATTATTTCACAAACAGAACCAGTATCATAAACATAACAATACCACCAAATACATTGATTTAACTGATCTCTGCTCAAAATTCCTTTCTTAAATGCTTCCCAATATACTACATATACGGGATCTAAATCAAGAGTTTCCAACAATTGATGTCCATATTTGAACATTCTTTTAACTGCATCAATATTAATCACACTTGTCAATGCATTCATGTAAAAAATACCTTTCATAATACAATAATAGACCATAAAACTGTGTCTATTATTGTATTATGAAAGGTACTCTGCTCCAAGGAAAATATCTAAACTTTTGAAGTTTTCTTTACTTTCTTCTTACGTTCCTCAAATTCATCAAACTCATCTTCTTCCATCAATTCCACTTGTGGACGAGCATCTTCAACTTCTTCAGTCAAATCTTCTCCATAACTTTCTCGCAAAACTCTTAATGCCTTAACTACAGTATCGGTTAATGTATCAGTACCTAGCTGTTTTCCGACAGCCACAACATCATCCATAAATGGTTTTTCAGTAGAGGTATTCAAATACAACTGAACCATTCTAACATGAGATACTTGATACTCTTTCTTTTCTTCTGATTCCTCTTCTAACTCCAACTCCAAATCACCATATCCATCTTCAATATCTAACTCTAACTCTTTTTCACTTAATACCTTACTTCCCTTCGACAACTCTGTAAACAAAGTGGCCATTTCCTTACCCTTTACCCCCATACCCTTAATCAACTTAGCAAACTGATCCTTATCATGATCAGCCATGGCCCCAAGAGGATCATATACGGCTAATAACTTCTTAGCTTCTTCTTCAGTCAAATCTACAACGAGTACAGGAATTTTATTTTCCCCCATCTCCTCAGTTCTTAAATGTCCATCAATCAATGCATAACGACCATCTTCAAGCTGTCTGCCAATTACAGCACCTGCCATACCAACTTCGCCTAAAACCTCTCTCAATAATTGCTTTTGCTTTTCTGGGTGTCCTCTAAAATTCCAAGAGTTTGGCACCAGAGAACTTGCTCTAACTTTAACCAACTTGACAACCCGATCTTTGATAGTAACTTCACTCATTAGTTTTCTCCACTATTGTAGATGACAGAACTTTGACAGCATTTAAAATTAAATATAATGTTTCATCAAACTCTTTAGAACTTTTATTCATAAAATTGGGATCAGGAATCCTATTCTTACCAACATAATCAGCTAGACATTGCATTCTATTAGATGGCGATCCAATCTCCAATAACCTCTTTCTATTACCATTATCCATGTATAATATTATATCTGACCAAGAAATATCTTGCAACGATATTTTTCGAGATTTGTGATAACTCAAATCAAAACCCAAATTTAATGCCCAGTCTCTAACCTTTTTAGCAGCTGGTCTATTTTCTTGCTCTGAAAACCCCCTACTACAAACATCAACAGATTTTACATAACTAGATAATATAATTTCGGCCAATGGGCTTCTACATATATTTCCATGGCAAACAAACAATACATTCATGATCTAGTCTTAAGACCTTTAGAATAAAGTGAATATTCTTCCCATGATTTAGAATCGCGAAACTTGTTATTTAAAATCAAATCAATATTTTGTCTGACGACATCTTCTGGATTCAATTTAGCAGCAGTTGCTTGATATAAAACTTCCATATCATCATCCAGTAGTGGAAGTTTGGGAAATTTATTAATTCTATCCTTGTACTTTTCGCACAACTTCTTGATAGGAATATCGTTAATTGCAAATATCAAAAAGTCCCTACACCATTCTATACAAACATTCAATTTTTCTTCATCTAGTGTTCCAGCAAAATGCCTAAATTCAATAGTGTTTGTATCTAACAACTGTCTTAAATTGATACCCTCCCTTGGTTGAGAAGGTAATCCATGTTTACCACGCAATAATAATTCAGCAGTTGGCTGTTCGTATATTCTTTGAATTACATTTTTATTTTTTAACAATCTATGATGACTTTGCTTGTTTCTTTTGATTCTATGTTTTTGTGCTAATGTCTTGGGTTTAGGAATAGGATCAACCCAATTTAACACTTTGGGGACATTCTCATAATTATCCATATAAATATATTTGAATATTTTCTTGATGGTTATTAAATCGTCTCTTAACCCATGCACACCAATATGGATGTGAAGATTACTTCTGTAATTAACTTGACATTCTGGAAATCGTTGTTTAATAGTAGTCAAACATGCAATTTGGTCTTTGATTGTAGAAGTTGGTGGAGTATTGAATTCCCCACCATAAGGATATATATCAGTACTTAACTGTACTGCTATACCATTAGAGTTAACCATAGTATTATCAAATTTGGATCTCCCAAAACCTGTAGGGAGTTCCTTCTTAGAATCCCAATCAGCAAATTCATGCTCAGCTCCCCAAGTCCAACTATCTGGGTCTATATTCGCAATCATTTATTGACCAATTTCTGATAACTTCTTCCATTTAATTTTGATATCAAACTCTGTTTTGGCTTTAACATCAGCAATACATACATCTACGCATTTAGTAGACTTCCATTTACTATTCATAAAATCAACAGTTTCTTTTCTTCTCTCTTGAGTCCTAACAGTTTGATACCCACCAGCATTGTTTTTAAACTTATTTACTAAACAATACCCACCATGAGATATTACACCATGATGTTTGATATGGTGTTGAATACAATAATCGACATCTTCTAACCAACATTTTCCCATATTAGAAAAACGTAATTCATTATTCCGATGTAATTGCATTGCTCCTGGAACCATACCAGAAATTCTAACTTTGTTTCCAGCAAATAGAGTATTACCCCCGCTATACGGACCTCCCAGATAAAATGGGGAGTTGAATAACTCCTTAGCAATATTTTCAACTACTAATTGTGGAACAATATCTCTTTTAAAAGATACATCAATGCACTTTTGTATATCGTCATCAACTGTTGCAACTATATCCACCCGATGTAACCAATCATCTAATGCTTTGTTTAACTGAATCCACTTCATTGGGAGTTGTCCAACAACTCCCACAATATTACTTGCCCCAGCCTGGGCATACATCAAATGTTGATCATCAGGTATATACCAAATGCAATTTCTAAACTGTGCTTGTACCGTAGATACATTCTCTGGTCTTCCAGCACTTATTACACATATTTGTATTGAAGGATTCAGAAACAAATTGACCCTTACTTAAAATAATCTATTTTGATTCAGCCAACACCAATCTAAAACAATAACCATCACTATTATCTGCTACAGCATTTCTACTAACAGAAGTAGCTATAAATCCCATCTTTTTGAAAAACAAAATAGCTCCGTCTGCGTACTCAGATACTGTACAACATAGAATGTTTCTCTTTAAAGAAAGTTTTCTATACGCCTCTCTTACCATTTTACTTGCATATCCTTTTCGACGATACTTTGGATCAACTGCCAACCTCAATATTTGAATTTTGTTATTTTCCAACTGATAAAAATGAAAACCAACAATAACACCATCAACTTCCAATACCTTACCAATTCCATTTCTCTTTTCAATATGCTCTTTTATATCTGTCGTTTCAATTGGTGGGTTAAAACAAGCTTTGTCAATTTCTAACACTCTATTGAAATCGTCTTCAGATAAATATCTGACTTTTCCTTTAATCCTTGATTTTGGAAACACCACAGGATTAGTTACATTTACTGACAACATTGTCACACACTCCTCGTTAGGATAATGACTTAACCAATTGATGATCCTGTAAATTATTCCTTAACTGTAATATATGCTTGGGTTCAGTATCCTCCAAAAACTTATTGAAGTGAATTCCTATAATAGTCTCTTCCTTAATTGTTCCGTCGCTACTTCTTAAATTAGTTGTCAGAGACAACAATGGTAATGGAAGTGCTTTTTTAAGAGCTCCTGCCTCTCTTAACGCTGTCCACAAATAACTTGGCATATATACCAAAGGCTCTCTTCTATCTCTTCTAGCAATTATCAACCAAGCATAAGAACCAGAATTCTTTCTACTTGTTTCTGCTTGCTCAAACCAATCTTCATAGGTCTGAAGTGCGCTATTTTTGGGACAATCCATTAAATCAGCAATTGTGTCTCTCGAATACCCTCGTTTACTTTCAAAAGTAATAGTTTTAATTAATGGCTCACCAATTGCATCTGTATTACAGATATCTCCACAATGGTTTCTGGTGGTTTTGCCTTTTCTACCTCTAACTGTGGCACGACCACCTGATCCAGATGTTCTCCAGAACAGGTCGTCGTGCTCATTGTTAGACCACCAAAGAGATATTATCTTACATAATTCTCTTTCATAGGCTCCGCCCTTAGCCATCAATCACCTCAATTATCTTGCTTTTCAGCAGTGCCATTTTCCTCCTTAGCCTTCTTCTTACTTTCCTTATTCTTAACTGCTGCTTCCACAAACTCCTGTACAGACTTTCTCCATAAACCATGTCTTTCAATGATTTCAGAAAATTCCTCTACATCGTGACTTTTTGTACCAAGAATAGAATCACCTTGGTCATCAAGTTCCACAGCAGCATGACAAAGTTCATGATCAACTAATGCAATTCTATCTTTTTCTTCCAATTCATCCCAAATTGGCTGAGAAATTGTCATTACAAAGAATGGATCATTTACTCCACGTTCTTGATCAGTCTTATCTGCTCCTAGGTAAGCAGCCAGACTAGATACCTTTCTCATAGTGCCCCAAACATCCTTACCGCCACGCTTGGGTGTTGTTTCGCTGAACAAAAAGTCCATACGAACACCAACCAAATGGCGGTGATTCTTAGGAATCAACTCATCCGCGATTTCTTTTACATCTGGAGCTGGAAAAAACTTCATACTAATCTCCTACATGTTAGTGTTAAAAGGTAGGTGGGTAAATAATTTACCCACCTAACACCCTATCAAACCCTACAGTACCTCACCCATCCCCACCTCACCCGGCCTCAACATAACTTACCTCACCTCATAATTCCTCATCTTCCCAAACTAACTCTCTCCAATTATACGGAATAATTCCATCTCGTAAAGCACTAGCTATCATTCCTCCATGTCTAAAATCATATCTAAGAACATGACATCTTCTACACAATGTTCTCAGGTTTGATTCAGCATTACTGCCAAACTTCCCACTTTTAATATGATCACAGTGGAATTCATTTATCTTGAGTTCCTTCTCACACCGAACACACTTCTTTTCATCCCGTATCCAAACTTTCTCTCTTAATGGGTCCCATAACTCTTTTGGTAGTCTCTTCTTAGGCATCAAAAAAAACCCTTACCTTATCTTATCTTATCTTACCGCACCTGTCCTCACCCCACCCCACCAATACCACACCACTCCTCACCGGGCCAGACCGTAATTACCCAGCAACTTCAGATTGGTTGCATTTTACTAACTTTTTCCATCTTTTCCAAAACTTCGTTCTGAACTTCTTTTTCTGTTAATTCAACATAGCTAATCACATCAAATCTACCACACCCGATAGTGATTCCATCCCCCAATCCACCAAAAGTGCCAGAATCCCTCAAAATAGCTTTCATTGTTTCTCTTGGAACAACTGTTTTATCCCAAGATAAAGTAAATTCACATTTCCAACCAGGTCTAGTGGCCAATCTATAACGTACATTTCTACCTCTAGTAGCAGGATTCCTAACACTTGTAACATAAATAAAAACGTCAACAGATTCATCTTCTGGAACCAATCTCTGATGAAATTGTAATTCATTATTATTTGGCTTAAACCGATTCAACAATACTATATCCTCTTCAACTTGAAGAGTTGCAACTAAATCTGATTGGACAGAACCTTTCCCCTTTTTAGTTCTCTTAGAACCATTTTTCAAACATGAAAATATATACGTTCCTGGTAAATACAATTGTCCATCAGAATTTACCATACAAGATTTTTTCCATTCTTGAGGGTCGTTGCCGGCAACTCCCGTTCTTTCTTGTTTTTCCAATGGCATTGAATCTGGTCCAAACTGATGTTGTAACAGAGTTCTTGTACCTTCAATACCAACTCTTGCTCTAACAATGTTATTTGACATTAATCACTCCGCATACTTAGTGTTAAAAGGTAACAATCTTCTCAAAGAACCCAAAGACTTCAACCCTAATCTATCGGATAAAGATTCCCAACCGCTTTGGCTCAATCTATCTTCAACCAAAACAAAATCCTTGGTGCCAGGAAATGGCAAACGAACCAACGGTAAATTTCTCTCTGTTATAGAATATTCTGTCAATATTTTACTATACACTTTAGAAGATTGTTTCAATTCATTTCTAAGATGTTTGACAGCAGTCTTCTCTCCAACTCCCTTTATTCCCTTTATATGGTCTGAACTACATCCTGCTAACGCTTTAACCATTACCCATTCAGATGGGTTTATACCCCATTCTCTTTTAAAAGACTCTTCACTTATTATCTTCTTACTTCTTGGTGAGTAAATCCTAATTTTTGAATTTAATAATTGATAAAGATCGTGATCTTCACTCACAATGACTGCTTCGTGTCCTTCAGGTAATCCATTACAAAGACTAGCTATTACATCATCAGCTTCAAATCCATACTGAGAAAACACATTCTTAGCACCAATTTCAGGAAGATATTCCTTCCTCAGTTTTATGATTTGATTTTTTACAGCCTTCAATTTCATTATCTCATCTTCAGATAAATCATTACTCTTGTGTTTTCTATTTCCCTTATACTCTGGATACAATTCAATACGTTTAGACGGACCTTTATCAAAACAATGAACTAATTTTGTTGTAACAAAATTATCCTGTAAATCAAGTAAAGTCTTAAGATAACCAAAAACAATCCCAGTCGGAATACTGTTGTAAGAAAGATGTCCTGTTGTGTGGTACGCTCTCCAACACAAATAAGGACTATCAAGAAATAACCAAGTTG
>QZIP01000019.1 GCA_003599595.1 Candidatus Parcubacteria bacterium | reverse complement strand
GGGTTGGATTTGAACCAACGACCCCCGCGTCTTCAGCGCGGTGCTCTACCGCTGAGCTACCGCCACAAACATCAAATGCAAAAGTCCAGCTCGCTTTTTGTTGCTGGCACCGTGATACCAACGAGCCACCGTATCATATTTAACCTCCATTAATATATCATGATATTTGATTCTTTATCTTATGTAAAGCTTCGTGCCAATTTGGGATATTTACCTTTTCAATCTTTTCTGCTTCGTTCTTCAACCAATTAAGAATAGCAGTATCTTTAACAATTTTATCTTCCCACACCTTGGTCCAATATGCTACACATTCTTCTTTGGTGTCAGTATAACATTCGGGAATTTTATCCGAAGGATCCCAAAACACTGATGAATACCCATGTATTGGAGTAAATCCAGTAAATTGGCCCTTTTCATTAAAAGAAATATCAACTTGTTGTATATGCCCCATATGATATGTCCACTTTTTCATTATATAGTCTCCATAATAAGTATCCCCGGACAGAGTCGAACTGTCAACCTACGGATTAGAAGTCCGTTGCTCTATCCAATTGAGCTACGGGGACATATTGACTGACTTGGACCCACAAGTTTACTCACAATATTGAGAACCGTTCCAATCATGGCAAGTCAGTCAGTAATCCAGGAGGGATTTGAACCCCCGACCCTCTGGGTGTAAACCAGATGCTCTAACCACTGAGCTACTGGACTAAGAAGTCTTCTATTATAGCTTAAAACACCGTTTCCGCCGCTAAAAATAAGACGTTGAAACCAATAAAAAGTTTTGTTGAAATTAATGCTATTTATTCCACACTTCATCTTCTTCCAATATCATTGCTACTACAAAAGCATGTCCCATTTTCAACTTAGGATCATTTATCACATCAGTGTAAGAAATACCTTTTGCCTTATGGTTGTATCCATCAAAATCCCATAACCATACATCAGACTCTTTTACCATTTCTCTTAACAATTCCATCGCATACGTTTCTCTTACAAGTTTGGCATATATGGGAGCATAGATTTTCTTTCTGGCCTCAATGTAAGCCAGTTTCTCATTATTCCATAAAGAATATAATGGAACTGCTCCCTTACCCATTGGGTAACGAATTGCTTTTGGATTATCAAATCCTTCCTGACGCCATTTATGCCACTCCTCCTTCACGCTACCGCTGTCGTCAACATGACAGGAGTACACCTTGCTATATTGCCACGCATTTTCTACATTCTTTGCTACACCAGCTGGAGTCAATACTGGTCCAAGATAGAATGGACTCAATTCTTTAGACCATCCACCTCTAGATGTAGTGTTTACTACCTTCACACCTTTTGGTGCTTGGGTTCTTGGGCCGCAAACATAAAATTGATATGTCACTTTGATTCCTGTTCAATCAATTTATTCAATTCATTTCTCAATTTAATTGAATCTTCTAAAACTAACTTTCTTGATTGCTCAGAAGTATCTCCATAGCATCCAAACAATTCCATTCTCTTATCATAATCACTACTACAGATCACCAAATCGGATGATGGTGTTCCACAATGGGTTTTGGTTTCAATAAACACTCTCATATTCACTCCTCAACAACTACAACTCCAACCAAACTCTTCTCTATGGCCTTGTCCAAACTTCTTTCCAGTGAATATTTCCAAATTTTCCCAGAACTTATCCTGATCCTCACCTAATTCACCACCTCCATGTAGATCTCTGCCAGATGCAGTCAACCATCCTTCAGGAGTCATTGCGTCAACAATAATTTCCTTGAATGCTTTGGGATTTGGACCACGATCAGTATTTTCCACCCACTCATCAGTGGTTCTATCATAATAGCCGCCAGGATAATCATAATCAAACTGATGGAAATTCCACTCTCTGGCAAAATCTTCGATCCAACGAACTGCATTAGCAGTTTCTTCAGAGTAAATCATATTGATGATTCTACGTTTTTCAATCCAATGCCCACTTGCTCTTCGTAGATCAACAAGAATAGAATCTTCGTGGCATCCAGCATCTTCTAATGCATCTGCCAAAATAGGCATAGCTTCATAATTATCATTCTCAAGCATACTCTGACACAATGCTTTAACAAGAGAAGTTCTATATTCTGGATTCATTTTATATTCCTGAATTACAGTAGCTTCAGATGGGTCAATCCTTTTCAAAGGCTCATGGTTATACCAAGAAGATCTTTGTTTGTTATCTGTAGTAATTTTTCCATCTTCGCCTAACTCAGCTACTCGCTCACAATACCTACTCCCTTCTTGTCCTTTTTCAATATCCCAAGTATCTTTGACATAAAATTCAATCAACATACCAACTTCAATGGGTGTACCATTCTTAGAAATGTAGTTCATTGTGGTTCCTTTACCTCACTGCTAAAATGAGAGACAATACAACAATTATTCCTAGTAAAGCCATAATGATTACCACATCATCTGGATTTTCTTTTTTCATGGTTCTTCCTGCGGTGGTATTCTTACTTCCCCACATTTGCCATTATCTTTTGGATGTAATCGTTCTTTCAATGTTCCTTTAATGTTTTGAAGTGGATAGTGTAATGGAATATTAGTCTTTCTTGAACGTATTCGTTCCATTCCATCTTTATAACGAATCAACCATTTCTCGTTAATATACTGAGCTTCTATAGCTTCGTCTGGACATAATGGTACCAACTGGTTGTTTGGAGTAAATTCAAATATGCCATGTGTCTTAATTATCCAACTAGATACTTCATCATATGGTACTGGTTCAATAAACTTAGTTACATCTATTGGTTCTAGTGGAGTCAACAAACAAAATAATAGTATTATCATATCGCCTTAAATACAAACTTGTTACCAAGAGTAGTAAAAATAGAGATCTTATCACCTTCTTTACGACTCTTTATCTTTGACATGTGTAACCAATCACCACGATTTTCGGGATAGAATACAGAATATCCTCTTTCCCCTTCCATTTCCAATTTCCCAGAACATCCAAGGAGATCAGCAAATTCTACCTGATCTCCTTGAACTTCAATCAATTCAACTTTCAATATATATCACCTATTAAGAGGAGTGTAATGCTGGGCTGCATAGGGATACATTCCCATATCAGCAATTTTAGGATCAGATTCTCCCAATCTTTTCCAAGCATCTCCTAATATAGCAAACACTTGGTTGAGATGGCCTTCAATTGTTTCCATTTCATCATGAGTTAAAGGTATTCCACCAATACACTCTCTGATTCTATTTATTGTCAATTGCGTATGTAATTTCAGTCTAGCTTTCATTTAATCTCCATGATAGTGATGGTAATGCTCTTCAGAAAGCATATCATCACCCACAAGTTCTTCTTCAATCTTGTGGAATGATTCACCTGCCATTAATCGTTCAATTGCCCACAATCTAGTGGCATGACGATGATAGAAGAAACAATCATTGTTATTCTCATGTTTATATAACATTATCGCTTGTTCAAAATATGGACTTTGATCAGGAAAGAAGTTTTCTTGTGTCAACTTTCCATATCCTAAAGCATGAAATTTCCTGTTATTGCACCAATTATGGATGAAATTGGTGTATATTCTTTTTCTAATTGTGCTACAAGAGTGAGAGACTTCCAAATCTCTATCCTTCTCATATGCCAAAAGAACAGGAATAGCACCTAATTCCTGTTTCTCCAAATGCATTCGAGCAGAATGCCTAACATGGAAGTTAGGACTTCCTAGTGCCACAATCAACAATAGGTTCGTAGGGTCCATCAGAGTTACTCCTGTAAAGTTTAGTGGCCAAAAGTAATTACCTTCAATCCACCTTCTGGATAGGTTTCCTTAATTGACTTGAGAAGAACTAAAGCCCATTGAAAACGTCGATATTTTTCCTCACCCTTCAAATCTTCTTCCAGAGCTTGAATCATATCATCAATTTCAATAACTCCTAACCAATCACCATAACAATCTTCAGTAATTTGTCCATCTTCAATATCGCTTGCTAGGGCTTCTATTTCTTCTTTACTAAGGGAAAAACTAACAGACTCAGTATTAGCAATTTCTTGTAGGAGTTCTACTGCTTCATTTTGCCTGTCCGGTCCTCTTGTATACAAACCAAATGGAGGTTTTTCACCATTAACAGCATGTTTTGTATGATTGGAAATCAAACTGGCAACTGCGCCTTCATATCCGCATTTGCACAAATCAATACAAGCTAGTTCTTGACCAGAAGGCGACTCATTCCCAATAACACCAAAAGAGTATTTTCTTACAACATACATCTTAGTTTCATAACCCATTAAAATTACTCCTGTTAAGAACTAGACTTTCCCCGCTAATAATAAGACGTTACCGACACTGAAAAGTTTTAGTTAGGAACAGGTTGGTAATCGTTGGTTGTGTTATAACAATCAAACACATGACCATTTTCAATGGTGATTCTAACGAATTTATCCATTTGTTTGATATGAATCACTATTGCTTGCACTGCAAGCAAATCGTAGTAATATTTCTACTGCTGTTTCTGGCAGCATAGCGCTTACTATTACACATCTGCCATTTCTGACAACTCTCCAATGTTTCAAACCAGGAGTTTGATCATATGGAGTGTGTAAGTTCCAAACTACATCGGGAGACTTAGATTCTTCAGACATTTATCACCAAGTAATGAAATCATCCGTCCGTACAATGCAAATATCTGGTCTAGGTTGTTCATCCTGATAAACAACTGGAATAGAAGCAACAAGCTTCTTTACTTCTTTGCCTTCATAAGTATGAAATCCCAAAACCGTTTCAATATGATTAATAATTGCATTCCTACAATGGCCAATCATATTCCATAAAGACTTTCCAGAGTTTAACCTAACAAACTTACCATTAACCCAAAACTTACAAGGACTACGTTTTTGACGGTTTTTATTGATATCTTCTTTAAATGTATCTAATAGTTTTTTAGTCCACTGCATCATTTTCTCCAATCTCAATAACTTCTAGTTTGTAAATATCTCTTGGTTGACCACTAAATGGATCATCACTATCATCCCAATTACAGCTGTAAGGATTATTCATTGGTGGATGCATCCAACTTAAACAATGATCTAACTCTCGTTCAACTTGATCTTTAGCAGGGAACTTCTTTTTGAAGTGTCCTGCGCCAAAATTAGATCCAGTCCACCAGCTTTCTACCTTAAATGGAGTAGAAAACCATAGATCATTATTCAATACTTTTGTTCCCTTGATTGCAAACATAATTAAGTCTCCGTTGTATTAACAGTTGGTGGAAGATCTCTGAAACAAGATAATTCATTCATGTGGTTGATAAATGCTACTTTATCCCAACACTCAACAAGTTCATCATGACATTCTTGTATATCATCTAAGTCAGCATAACTCAACCCATTAGGAATGGGAACGTTGAGTGCTCTTAATGTGTAAGATGCATTTTTACCTTCATATCTGGAATCGTACAATTCATCCGGAATGATAATGCCTGCTGCACATTTCTTACCATCTGGGCTTCGATAACAACATTGAATTTTATTCTTACCTTGAATATTTATTTCAGTTTCAGTTGCTTTTCTAAATGATGGAAAAGTTCCATCAAGTGCACATTTAACCAACAAATCTCTATACTCAAGCTTGGTCATTTTTATCCTCCCTTTCTACATCAACCCAACCTTTACCATGGAGCTTAACACGCAACACATTTTCCAAAGGAATGGTTCTATATCCCTTGTTCACCATATCATATACACAAACTAGATTCTTTTCCTTGAAGTCGTAAGATGCACCAACACCTTTTACATACTTACGAACACCAGTACGGCAGTTCATAAAACGTAGTTCACCAGTAGTTCTCTTCACAAATTCAACAGAAAAGAACTGACCAGTATCTGCTCGCAGTAGTTCACCAAGTTCTTTGGAAGTCATTTTAATTCCCTTTAACAGTTACTTGTTCCTTGCAATCTGGGCACTTAATCCAACAATAGGTTCCATCATATTCAGCCATAGAATACAAAACTTCTGATTTGACATCTTTGGGTAGATATTCCAATATAGAACCACAATTCTTACAAGTAACCTTTTTCAAAGAATCTAAATCAGTTCCAACTTTTCGTACAACCATAGTTAAACACCTTAAAATTTAGCCTTAGCATAATCTGGAGTGCTATCATCATCTACATACTTTTTACAGTCACAACCATCTTCTCCGCATTCATCTTCAGGATGTTGACTACAAGTATGTCCACATTTGCATTTATCATCACAACTTCCATACTCTCCCCAGTGACGGCAGAATGGACCAGAATCATAATCCGACCAATCATAATCCTCGGACATATTAATTTTCCCGCTAATTATTAGACGTTGAGAGTATTGTTAAGTTTATTTCTTTCAAACTGTTTAACCACAGCTGGTTCCCTTACCACACATATTCGATTATCCAACGAATACCATTTATAACCTGTTTGTTCACCATTTTGGTTACATTCATATACAAACCTGGCATTTTCTCGAGTCAATCCCCAACGAATCAATTCAACAAGAACCTCAGATTCAGTCATTATTCTTTCTCCTTGTCCCATAATTTACTTGAGCAGTAATCACACAATATCTTCCCATCAACTACGTTTTCATTTCCTGGAACACCACCACTCAACCCATTACACCCCTCACAATTGTCAAAGCCAAACCCATTGTTATTTAATACATCAAATATTGAATAAAAACATTCTTCCGCATTAATCCTACTATTCATCTTATCAAAGATAACTTTTCTAATTTGATAAATAATATGAAACCATTCTTGGTTGTCCATTTTTCACCTACATATCAATTTTCACACTAGAAGAAATCTTGGCTACCTTACTAACTTCAAACGCTTTGAAAACGCAATTATGAACATGAAGTTGCTCAATCTGTTTCTTCCAATCTTCTATCTCGGTTGTAATCCAATAATCTACAACCCCATACTTACCAAGAGTTACTATCGCATAGTGGCTGCAAGGAGGAATATCATCTAATGACTTAACCAATGTTAAGCTTCTGTACACATCATCAATCGGATCGTGTTCTTTCACTTTATTCTCCGGTTTATGACCATACCATTGTTCAAAACCTCGATCATACCATTGTTCTACAATAAATTTATCTTGAACATCCCCACCACAATTAGTACAATGTCCGCCATATGGAAAAAATAAGTGCCTACTTTGACAGTTATAACACATATACATATCAAAAGATTCCGTAAAAGGATTTCCTTCATCATCTACTCTTACATCTACTCCATCTTCTTTGGTCAATACATAATCTTTACGGGTTGGATAATCATCAATATCAACCACATCCCAACCAACTTTAGCAGCATATTTCTTAGCTGCGTCAAAAGATGGAGCATTAACCCATTTGATAAGATGGTCGGCAGTCCCTTCTGGATTCCAACCATTCAGAGTAAGTTGTACAATCATTTATCATATATCCTTGTTTCTAACAAACGAACATTCTTGGTCTTGGTTCTGACAGTTGGCTTTCCATCAATAGATTCAGCCAATCTACACTCTCGATCACCAACAAACTCTCTGAGGAAGTACACTTCCCCAAAATACAACACCTTCTTATTCAAATAATCAACTGGCAACCAAACGTTCTTACAATTACCACACCTCAACATCAATGGCTCATCAGCTGGAACACCATGTCCAAAACTCAAATTACATTCTGGACACTTGGGATCACCACAAGGACCAAGCATTACTCTTCCTCCACTTCTTCCTTATAATTCAAACGAGAAGTAATTTCCTCACGCCACTCGGGAATATCCTGATCCACAATCCATTTTTTAATTGCTTCAATACAACCAGGATTATCTTCCAAAAACGCAAACAAATCTCCATAAGCACCTTGATGATGAAACTGTCCGTAGTTTTGCCAATCCTTGTATCCTAGCGCTCTAACCAACCTACACAAGTTCTTAACACCAACAGATCCATCCGTGCGAGTAGTCTTTTCCTGTTCTTCAAATTCCTCTACCAAATCTAACAAACTATCATCCATTATCAGACTCCCGATCTTCAAGATTTATGAACTCTTTTGTTACACTTGATTCCTAATTCACAGATGGTTCTACTGAACACATCTCCAAAGGCTTTACATCCCCATGATCTATGGGTAGTTTTTCACTATAAAACTTCAATAAGTTGAGAGCAGCATTATAATCTCTACTACGTTCAAAACTACACTTATCACAATGGTAAACTCTTTCAGACAATCCAATTTTAGCTTTCTTATTTCCACAATTACTACATAACTTAGTAGAAGGATAAAATCTATCAACTTTGAATACCTCACAACCATACCATTGCGATTTATACTCTAACTGTCTGACAAACTCATACCAACTTATATCTGAAATATTTCTAGCCAAACAATGATTTTTCATCATTCCACTAACATTAAGATCTTCTACAATTATCGTTGACTTGGTTTTCGTCAATTTAGTAGACAATTTGTGAAGAAAATCATTACGAATGTTGGTTATTTTCAAATACAACTTGGCTATTTTCTTTCTATGTTTTTCTCTATTCTTTCCTCCTAATTTCTTTTTAGAATGTTTTCTTTGTAATTTTTGTAACCTCTTCAGATGTTTCTTTAATGGTTTAGGGGCAACAACTTTATTATTGTCTGAGTCGTGAACGAATGAATTTAGTCCTAAATCCAAAGCTACAATAGAACCATTGTTCTCTGGTATTTTAATTTCTTCTTCTACTTGTAGAGATACAAACCATTTACCAGCTTTTTCTTTAATAGTAACTGAGTTAATCTTTACATTAGAAGTAGATAAATATTCTTTCTCCTTTAACCTTACCCAACCAATACGAGGGATCCTAATTCTATTAGGTTCTACACAAATAGACTGATATAATCTAAACCCGCCCAGTCCATTTCTTTTAGACTTATAATTTGGAAATCCTGGTTTTTCACCATTTTTAACTCTTCTGAAGAAGTTGTCAAATGCTTCATCTAAATCATGCATGGCAGATTGTACAACATATGTGCTAACTTCTTTCATCCATGGAAATTGTTCATCTTTAATTTTGTTTAATCGTTTTAACAATTCACCAGATCTTAAACCCTTTCCTGTTGTTTCATAAAATTTATTGGATTCGTTCAATCCCCAATTGTATGCAAACCTACGTACTCCACACGCTTTAACAAACAAAGTCTTTTGTTTGTTATTGGGATTCAACTCAGTTTTATAGGATTTTTGAATTAACATTGATTTTTGCAAATTAATCAGTTTCGGCAATTCGGAGGCATATCAGACTCCTTAACTGGCGACATAATTTCTGCATCATTTTCAATAGGTTCAAATTCAAAATATTCCATCTGACCAGTATCTATAACATATAACAGAACTTGATTTTTATCCTTTCGCTCCCTCATTACAATGCAATCAACATCTTCTCGATACGTACCGTCTACATACTGTAGATTAAACTTTCGTTGTCGTTCAAATGGTTCGTTCATAATTGTTTCACCTAATAACCTTTCCGTTAAAAATAAGACGTTGAAAACAATGAAAAGTTTATTTCTTTTTCAACTTACCCATTTCGTTTTTAGCTGATTGCTTACCTGTACCAGCGCAGGGATCACAAAAGATTCCTTTCGTACTTTTACCAGTACCCTCACATGCTATACACATACCTGACTTTTTGTCAAGCAACTCTGCAAATTCATTAGCTGCTTTTTCAGATGACATTGGACCAGATTGGTCGTTTCCCAATTCATCTTCCACATACCAAAGTCCATCATCACCACAAACAGCATTATGATTCATTTGGTTCCTCCAATCCTAAAACCTTCAACATACTTTTCCTAAGAGAAGCAGTCATTTTATTTTCAATATTATTATTGTCTGCAGCATCTATTATGAATATTTCCAAATCTCCAACAAGTCCGAGATTAATTTTCCATTGTGGAATTGCAAATAATTCTTCTGAAATTATATCTTGTCTCTTACTTAAATCTACCATTTCAATTGGACAGAGATTTTTAGCATAACCCCAGTTTGTCAAATACGACGTTTTAGTTCTAATTTGACCATCAAAACAGATTTTAAACTTACCTTTATGTTTGCCAAGATGTTTCAGGAAAGTTCTTTTATTCATTTGGTTCCTCCAGTCCTAACACATTCAACATCTTTTCACGCATTGCAAGAGCTTCTGGATTCTTTTTCAAACTGTTGATTGAAAAATCCGCTCCTCGAATAATCTGGTCAATCATATCAGTTTCAACTTTGCCTATAACCTCTGAACTCCATGCAGGAATATACTTCTTTTCATCTTCTAACAAGACAGCTTCTATTGGACAAAATGATCTTTTATAATTCAAAGAAGTTGAATCAGATTCAATTGTTCTAATATTTATACCAAAATACAATTGAAACTTACCTTTAAGCTTACCTAATTTTTCAAGAAACTGCTCTTTATTCATCATAATGATTGATTAACTCCGAAATACTTAACCAATAAATCAATTCTCATTGGAGATCCATCAAATAATATTACATATGCAGCATCTGGGTAATAGAACACTGACAACATAGCAGCACCCACTGCTGTATTAGCATGTACACAACCAATTGGTTCATTTCCAGACTCAAGGTATACATTGTAAGCAAACATTAATCTAAATCCTCAAGAAACAACTCTCCATGATTCACAATTCGGAATTTCTTTCCAGCACGATCCCCACCAGGACCATATTGTTTCATTACATGAAACATATTTGGTTTCCAATCAAACCTCAACACCCTCTGAATAACTGCTTTCTTACCTTGATACTCCAACAAAACAAACCAACCAATCACATTCTTATTCTTAGGAATGGTTCGCTTCTGTTGCCGTTCAAATGACATAGGACTATCCGAATTATTTGAGTAATACATGTTTAATCCAATCTATCATCATAGTTTATGTTCAACTCATTCAACAATTCCATAAATCTTATCTTTTTAGAAAGTTTAAAAGAGAAGATTGGATCGTCCTTTGAAATTAAATGGATTTCAAAATGATATGCACCAGAATCTTTCTTTGGAATTGATACACGAACACTACCCCATCCAGAAGGACCGGCGCCACCACACATAATCAACTTATCACCTTCAATTGAAATCCCTGCATCCCAAGGAATAGGAAGGCAATCATCTTTTCTACCTTCTGCTGGTCCAATTTCAATACCATTCCAAGAAACATCATATAAGAGATTATCAAATTCTCTAGTCAGTTCCTTGGCATTTTCAAAATGAAGAATCATCATATTCCCCCTTATATGGGACTCTAAACTCCTGCATTACTCTTTTTCCATTCTTCCTTAAAAATCTTAGAATGGTAGCACCAGGACCGATTTGGTAAGCATATCTAATAGCTTGTACAAAATTCCTAGCTGTTATATTTGTACCAAAACCTCCAAAACTACCTTCTTCACCAGACCATTTAATCAAAAGCTTTCCATTTTGCTTCTTGAGCCAACGTCCTGGTCCTTCCATACAGGTAACTTCATAACGAAGTTTATGACGACGTCGAGGCATAATAAACTCCTGTTAGTACAACATCTTCTTCAAATCTTGCATAATATCATCAGTGGTAGCGCAATCTTCCTCGCCTGAGACATAATCCATAAATTTATCTTCGTACCAATCTACAAAATCTTGAGACATCAACATTTGATACACAGATTGAACAACATGATCGTCCATTTTCTAACTCCTAATAGGTAATTTCCCCGCTTAAAATAAGACGTTGACATCAGTGTAAAGTTTTATAAAAACACATATAATATTGACAATCCAACTATGATGATCAACATACCAATTTGGATTGCTGGCATTATATCAGGCTCTTTTTTCTTAAATGCACCAACACCAGCTTTTATCATCAATTCCCTAAGAGCTTCATATTGAAGCTTAAATGCTTTATCACATACTTCACTATATTCAGTTTCCATCAATTTATTGAATTCTGGAGTGCATTCTCCAGTATTAACAAACTTTTTGAATTCTTCCCTGTGTTCAGGTTTCACAGGTTTCATTATTTCTTCCCATTTCAATCTATTCTCTTCTATCCTCTTATTTCTCTCTTCTTGTGGATCATGTATTTGTTCTAACAACCTGGCAAATGCATTCAAACCTTCTTGAGTGTCAATATGATACATTCCAATAGCAAATCCGCTGTTCCATTCTAACGGTGAAGGACAACCACAATGGCCTTCTACTCTAACTTCCTTACCCCATTTCTTGTGAAAGTCTTCTGCCTTATCTGGAGGAATGCCTGGACCTGTTGCAACCCAATATCTCCAAGCTCTTTCAAACAACCACCTACGATGCGTTCCAACGTATATAGTTGGAACTTCTTTATTAGTCCTTCTATGATATTGGTGGGTAAAAACACCAGCTGTGCGAAGTTCTTCTTCTACCTGAGAATCAATCTCATCATATTTCTCGGTATCATCACCCCGACAAGCTAAATTAGGTAGATTTGGATTCATATTATCCCTTTCCTTATTATTAAGACGTTACCCACACCCTAAAGTTTCCTGGGAACCACTCTAATTCACGCTTAGACACGTCTGGAAGACAAAATAACCCCAAACTCCGGTTAGCGGAATCTAGGGTATCTGAGGACTCCGAAGATTGATTTTAATTAATCCAAATCATCAATCATTATTTTGGTAACGTCATTAGCTAACTTCTTAGCATCATGAGGAACTGGTTTATGACCAGGAGCATAATTCCACAAATTGGAATAAGTAGAACACATTTCAATTACACAATCATGTATATAAGAATCAATTGCAAATTCCCAAGTTTCTTTTTCATCTTCTTCAAATTCTGGATTCTTCTTCTTAATTCGTTCATAATCCTTTATTTCACATTCAATTCCTTCATAAGCTTGAAATAAATCAGCAGCTACATTAGCATCTTCACAATCTATATATCCAGCTTCAAATACAATTTGTTCAGGAGCTCCTGCCTTTTTAAGAGCAGAAGCCATTTTCTTCCTAAAACCAGCAAAAGAAGACCAAGGTGGCTTAAATTTAGTTTGAGACATTACTTTTATCCATAGAGTTATTGTGAAGAGAAAGAATAATTGAAAATGTAATCAATGCTCCAATCTCTCCAATAATTAGAGTAACTATTCTTTCCAAATCTTCAATTGTGAAATACATTAAACAATTGATGAAACAAAAAGTAACTCCTGAAATGAATGCTTGCGTCCAAATAAATTTGTTAGTCATTTTTGCTCCTTGTTAAACAATTTATTTAATTGTTTCAGTAACTCAGAAGCTTTCCTGCAATGGCCCATTTTGGGATTTGGATCTGTTTCATGCGGTTGAATAGATCCTAATTCCCCTGTCCACCAGAAAAAAGCTACTTGATCATCTGGTTCTCGATATTTGGAGGGTTTTTTATCTACTTTATCAGCAAACTCAGCAAATGGTTTCAATACTTCCTTCACTTCTTCAACAAGTTGATCAAAATCAGATTTTACAGACAATAGACGTAAGTCCTTTCCACTATACCAATCATCTGTGCCTTTATCCCAGAATACCCAAAAAGGATGATCTGTTAGAAATATTTGTTTTACAGTTCCAACTGTATCAGGATTTGCAAACCAACTTACTCTATCACCAACTTTAATTTCTTGCATCATTCATAATCTCCTTAAACACTTTCCTATCTTCTTCCATAGCTATTTCAGTATACATATTCGTCTTACCTAATACCTTATCAAGAGCCTTTTCCTTGTAATACTCACACTCTGGCCTAGTCAAACCATTTACAAACTCTTTCCCATCAATTAATACTGTCCAACAATAACCATCGTCACCACCAATTTGTTTGGCAGTAATCTTATGCTTACGATACAATTTAGCCTTTTCCTTTTGTTTGTCAGTCATCTTCAATAATCTCCGGTAGGAATTCCTCCACTTCCTCATCTGGATTCAACATCTTCATCTTCTTATCCAATTTCATTTTTATTGGAGTAGGAGCATCATCCATATGAGTGGTTTTAGTCTTTTGAACTACTTTTGGTTTTTTATTCTTACTGGGTTTCTTCCATTTGGTTACTTTGAACGTTGCACCCTTGTTATATCCTCCTAGTGTCTTAGCAACTTCCTCGGCTTCTTCTTTAGAATTGTATATTCTACCTGGCTCAGTTTTAGTCCAGGTACATGTCCAACCATCATATCCTGGACCACCTTCATATGGTTCAGATACTTTGAACACCACCCATTTTTCAGACATTACTTATACCTCAATGCTATACACCTAGCACACATATTTAATCCACCAATAGTTACCTCACAGTAACAAGGTAAATTGTTTAATTCTTTTCTAACTGAATGGGTCACATTAACTAACGCTTCGACCGTTTTCTTATATTGTTCTCTTTTATCTCTTTCTTGACCTTCAATCAAATTTTGAATGGATTCACATGTCGGATGTGTTTTACACAATCCATAATTACCACCAGGTATACACGGAGCTTCAGTTTCAGATTGATATTCATCCATTAGAAGTACTCTCTTTCATCTTCATCTTCTATTCCAGCATCTTCATATCCAGTTTCAATTTCTGCCAATGATTCTTCAACACACAATAACATTTCTTCTTCAGTCAATCCAACTTCATTTCCATCTTTATCCTTAACAGACTCAATCTCTATATCTGATGGCTCTGGTGGTTCCATTAAAGAACCATACGACTCTGGAAAATACTCTCCAACAATATTGAGAGGGGTTTCGACACCATTTCGATCCAACACCCATTTAAACTCTACACGCATTAGGATCTCCTATTGAAGTTCTTTTAAAATTTCTCCTAAGCCACAATCACAACCTTTGTGAAAGTGCCATTCTTTGTTTAATTGACAATTTTTGTCATGTTTAGCAAACTTTGCTACATACTTTAATGCATTAAACAAAATAATGGTATCATAATCGCTTGATACAACTTGAATAATTCTATCTATTTCACTTTCTTTCTTTTTAACACGATCACAAATTTCTTTCAATGTTGGTTTATCCGGTCTGTTTTTCATATTATTCATCTCTCCAACAATGACAATTATCTTTTTCACTCACCCATTTTCTGCCACAATGTCTGCAGTAAAAACTATCCAGCTCACTTATAAAATCTCTGCGTTGTTGATCAGTAAGATGTTGTAGGAACACAGTATACACTTCTTTAGCAATATCAAGAACATTCATTTTACTGATCCTATACCTTCCAATACAAAATGCGAATCCTATAATTAGAAACCAAATTGGCAGTAGTAATACCCAAATAATTACAAATTCCATAATCCCCGCCTAAAAATAAGACGTTGAAAACACTTTAAGGTTTCTTTGGACTTTTACGTTTTTTTCTGGGTTCAAGCATAATTTCAACATCCGCCATTCCATTATCACCTTCGTTATAATACCATCTACTATCACTGTATTTTTCGTACATACACTCACCGTCTAATTTACCACCATTACATTTGATGAGAACCTTACTGCCTATTGGAGCATGTGTTAAATCTATCCCAGGCACTTGATACGTTGCCCAGGGACCATTTTCTAAAATTATTGTTGGTTTCTTTTTCATTGTTCCATTCTTTTAATCATTTCATCTGCCATTATAAACGCATTACTTACCACTTGTGGAAAATATTGTTTATCAACATGAGGAGTAGAAGATAAAATTCCTTTCATTGCTTCAATTGCGATATAATCCCTTTTAGAAAGACCTAACTCTAATCTGTTTCCATGACTTTCATACTTAATTGGAAAAGCTGGTTCGTCTGCAATATTCATATTTAATCTCCTATTGCCGTTCTCAAAGCATTAGCTAAATCTGGATCTCTTTCCTCTAACCAATCACATGCTATACCATAATCTTTCCATCCAAATCCTTTATCTTTCACCATATCAACAGCTTTTTTCACTAATGGACAATGTCCAGTTATAATCCCACTTCTCCAGGTATCTGAAGGCCAATACAGCTCATCATACCTTCCACCACATTTATACTTTTCACCAATCTTTAGGGCGTTACAAGACGGGCATTTGTTTGGTTCAGGATCGCTACCATATATGCATCCATATATATATGGTAGTTCAGGGACTACAAATCTTTTAGACATAGATAAATAGGCAGGGTGGTATTGTTTTCCACCCTGCCTAATTCACTTTAGAAAACTAGGATCATAACATCTACAGAATGATTGACCACATCCCATGCACGGACCCTGCATTACACATCACCTCCTTCAAGGAACAAACATACCATTGTTAGTAACAATATTTTTCATAATATTCAACAAACGAGATCTTGGACTGGTGTATCTTCTCCCAAACTCAACAGCATCGTCAATCTTATTTTTGGTCATTCCAACATATGATTGATTACAATCGTCAATCATATCTTTCTTTTCAAATGCACTTTCAATTAAAAACATTTGACTCTTAGAGAAGACAGTCAGTAACTTATTTTTCAAATTGAAACCATCAACAGAAACTACATATGGATAAGAAACCCAACTTGGTCTGAGATAAAAACTATCAAATTTAACATTGTCATATAGACGAATGTAACTCAAGAAACATGCACCCAATGCACATACTTCACACTTTTTACTAAGAGGTTCTATGATTTCTTGGACATCTTTTTCTGCATTTAAATCTTTAAATTCATTTGTGCTTCCTGGCTCTTCCACAAATTCGACATACTTGCCAACTATGATGTTCTTAAAATCATCAAGATGTTTGATAACATCTTTAGCCAGAGCAACTGCCTTAGCTCTGTTAGTTCTGGGGGTTCTTGTCTTGTAGATTGCAATTCTAGACATTCTGGTGCTCCTAATCTTTTAAATTTATGTGTAGCAAACTAACTCAATTACTGATTTATACAAGTTTTTAACCATTTAAGATATTGTTTTTCATATCTAGGAATCAATGTTATTTGACCCTGTTGGCGTAAGGGAAAAATAATTCTTCTTTTATTTAGCATAGGCATTTCTATAACTTCAAACTTCCATCCTCTTTGCTCACAAAACAAAATAGCTGCTCTTTCTTTTTCAATAAAATTCCCACAAAGAAATTCACTAGATCTGAATCCACATTGTTTGATTTCTTTTAACGTCCCATTAACAAAATAATCTGGATTATATGTTTTAACACTTCCTGATTTTGTCATGTACGAAATTTTATACTGCGGTAACCCAGATCTGTCAGCTCTAACATAACCTTCCAGATTAATTTGATGCATCAAAAATGCAAGTTCACAAGAACTTCTAAATATAACTCCTTTGTATGTTCCACTAATAGAACCGCTGTTAGATGTCCTTGTGCCACTCGCAAAGCCTTTCAAAGCTGCAACAGACATACGAATTTTAGTTTCTTTAGTATATTTTCTTCCTCGAAATTTAAGTGATTTCTTTTGTTTTTCTTCTAGTGTTTGTTTACGTCCTGGCTTGCCTTTGTGGGATTCTGAATTTTTCCTTCTATGTTCTTCTGATTTTGGCTTTCTCAGTTTAGCCAATGTTGATTCAGAAAGATTCTCTTTTTTACGTTTAATAGAAAATCTTTTTAAGGTTTCTTCGCTATGTTTCTTTCCATAGAAGGGATTATTTTCCCCAGTCATTCTATCTGAAGCTTGTTTTATTCTTTCTTGAGACCAGGGTAATCTGCCAACCCTTGCAATACCTTCTCTAATTTTAACCTTATCTTCTTCACTCCTTTTATATCCTTTTGGTTGATGATTCTTAACGAAACGACAACCAGGATTGGTTAGAGTGCCACATCCACATTCACAATATTGACTAACTTTAGTAGTCTTACCAAGATTTGGAACTCTACTATTATGTCCACTAACAAACCTTCTTTTGGACTTCACAAGTGAGCCGCAACCACATTCACACAATGACATATTTAATCTCTTAACAATCTCTTAGCTGCTATTGACAGCGCTCTATGACCAGAGTTAATCAATTCTTTGCAAACTTCATTTCTAATATTTTTATCACCATTAGTTAAATCACATATTTTATCTCCTATAAGGTCTTCTACACTATTTGGATCATCCCAAATAGTATCCGCAAGCCATCCTTGCAAATCCCTAACACCTTCTTTTTTAGCTCTATTAAATTTCTTTTTGATTTTGTCATCCATCATATCTGGAAAACTAATCATACCAGATGCCATATCTCCTACAGCATCTTGCAGAAATCCTTGAATCTCGTCGGCAATTGCTTCAGCATCCATCTTACTTCTCCTTGGTTAAAGCCTCTTCCAATGGGATTTTATAATTCCTAGTTGACAACTCTACAACATAATACCACTTTCCATTTTCAAACAGATACACATGTTCGTAACATCCAATATTTTCCAATACTTGTTCTAATGAATCACCAGTATTTACAACATAACCCTCTTCAACACGATCTCGATAAAAAGCTACAGTTGTTCCTTTTTCTGGTTTTTCATATGAATGTTCTCCTAATGGGGAAACCCTTTCCTTAAGGGACGACAAAGCACCTAAATCAATTAACTCAGATACTTTTTTAGGATCTAGGTAGTGTACACTAAGTGTTTTTCCAACACCCTCTAAATAACCATCAAAATGACAATATATACCTCTATACTTACCATCTGGTAACTTCTCTACTATCGCACTATGAGTGCTCATTTAACTTCCTTTTTAGAAACCAATTCTTCAATACTACACAAAGTATCTAAAATTGTTGGTTGATGAACTGGTGTAGCCATTGGGACAATTTTATCCAAAATTGCTTTAACCATTACCTCAAGCTTTTCCTGAAACCAATCAGATTCTATCTTTTCCAATAAAGTCTCTTCAACTTGATGATCAATATTGGCTTCTTCTAATGCATTATCTATATCTTCCCGAAAGTCAATATCCTTAGTAGCTTCTTCAATAGCTTCTTCTGCCATTCCTTCCAAATTAATCTCACCCAACGCATCATCAATAGCTGTATTGAAATCAAACTGATCAACTGCATCTTGAATCTTATCTTCAAAATTGAAGTTATCTACCGCATCATCAAGTGCGGTGGACACTACTTCTTGGGCTTTTTCTTGAACAACTTGCTCAACAGTTTCTTCAACAGCAGTTCTAATAGCTTCTTCAATAATCGAATTAAAATCCATAATCCTCTCCTGTGTTAAGAATACTTCTGTTCCAGTTCATAGCCTGCTTTTTCTGCTTCTTCGTGAGTATCAAAAGGCCCAGCTAATACGTCTTTAGTATCAGGAATTCCCTCAATACAATTGACTACAAAATAACCCTCTGTATCATCATGATACAAGACTACCCACCCTTTATCAATCACTCATCCATCTCCATTTTTAGAGTACAGAAAACATCAAATTTAGATTCTGGTTGCCCGTCAATCATAGCAAGAGCATTATCAAGAATGAACCCTGGACTGCATGGGCAACTGCAACCAGCATACTGACTCCATCGAATCTTACTGATATTAGTTACACCAAGATCTTTTAAAATACTACCCAATACCTGTTTACGAATTTCCTTGTATGGCTCAAACTTACGATTAACCAAATGATCTAATACAGTTTCACCTTCAAACCACCAATAAAATCTAGCACATTTATGGTAATCCTTAATATTTAATTTATGATAAGTCCTTTTCCTAACTTCTGATTTAACAACGGTGATCTTAGGCGCTTTAATCGCAGTAGTCATTTGTTATCCCTTATTAAACTTACTGTTCTGCTCTTCCAAGGTACTTAATCACCTGAGATGGATGAAATTTATACAATTTACCATCACTTCCATTACATAAAACAGGGTACTTTATTTTGCGAATAGACAGTCCAGTAATTTTGTATATTGTGTTTCCTATTTGGAATTCTTTATCAATATCATTTTTACTGAGACCATAAAAATGTGCATTTGTTTCAAAAGCTGTTCGTTCTGGTGACTGGGCTTGACCTTTTGAGTCAAGTTCAGATAACTCTAATTTGAATTGAACATTAGAGGGTGTAAATATAGCTGCACCTTTTATCTCTGGAGCAAGACTATGTTCTTCACCAAACTTGGCAAGATGCTCCCTGAGTTTTAATCGAAGCTCCTTTACTCTTTCCTTATCCATAAATTACTCCATGTATTAAATCTTAATCTAAAAAGTTTCCATACATTTTATCAAGATGATCCAACTCCTTATAATCACCTTCGTGCAAAGTATTTGGATCTAAATGAAGGGTTGTCAACTTAGCCAACTCAACAGCTTTGATTGTGGCTTCTTCTTTAGACAGTGCATTACAATAGTTATATCCACCCTCCACCCAATTCCATATCCATATATTATTCAACTTTATGCTCCCTTTCTTTAAGATCTAATACCTTTAACATTTTCTCTCTAAACTTATTCTTCTTGAGATCACCATTTTCTAAACTATCTAAATCAAATGAGTCATCTGCTGCTTGCATAATAGCATCACTTAATTGAATATCAATTCTCAATTCCTCAGCAGCAAAAACTGCTGCTTCAGTCTTATTGTTTTCATCCTTATATACAATTTCTATTGGACAAAGTTGGTTTCTTCCTCCTCCAATTCGATATCTCTTTTTAGTGCGAATTGCCTGATCTCTTCTGACAATAAACTCACCCTTGTGTTTAGCCAACTTCTTAAAAAAGGTCTCTTTGTTCATGGTTAGCACTCCTAAATGGGTTTGATCTTTAGTCATTAAACAAAATCATCTTACAGTCTTTTAAACCTGGGAATTTGTTCACATCTTGAGACTTAGGAAGAAGAAGCCAACACCGCAACTCCCCCTCAGAATTCCTGTCTTCCCCACCTAAAACAAACATCACTTCATTTCCAGTTCTGGGGTTGTACAACAAAATTCCTTTATCGTTGGAATCTGGAGACACCTTTTCAAACAGATCTCCTCCACCCAGATCAGATATCTCAGCTGAGAACGTCTTCGCTACTTTGTCCCAATGAAACAACTCAGTGCTAATCATATTAATTTACCTTTATCCCGTTAAATTTAAGACGTTGATAGAGCTAATAAGTTTATTGAAATTAAACTCTCAACCTCCGTTCATTGCCCAATCATCGTAATCTTGATTACTTCTAAAAGGATGTGGGAAACATGGATCAGAATTATCGGGACACCTCATATAATATGGGCTGCACTTAGGACATGAACAAGACAACATATGAATACAACGAGTTCCATCCTTTTTAATACCTGTACCTACACACTCTAAACAACTGTCATGTAGGCATGATTGTCGCTTGATCTTACGAACACTCTTTAGATGTTCTTCTTGGCGTTTACGAAGTTCTTTTTGAGACTCTTCCCAGTTCGGAATTTCATTCCATTCATCAAACATTACATTTCTCCTTTACCAAGCGTAGTAACAACTATCTACAATATCCCACAATGCTGTTTCTTCATCTGGATAATCATATCTGGAAGCTGAGCTAAACGAGTCTTTAGAAGTACAGATATGTGAATATGCAGCATATACAACTGGAACTTCTCCCTTTTCTTTGAAAGAAAACTTTGTACTGTCTCTCAAAATAACAAACACATATTCAAAATACTTTCTTTCCTTGTGATCTGGGTTGATAGGTAAATCCATTCTAACTAATCTACCACCATCTGGTAGAGATTCTTTACTTGTAATAGGAAGAACGTTACCACAAATTTCTTTAACTACTCTCAATCGTTCTTGCCTATCATTTTCCCGTTTCATTTCTTCTAACCTTCTAGCTTCCATTTCCCGCTTTTGACTTTCTTCTCGTTCCTTTGCATTGTTTGTCCATTCATACCAAATAAGTTCATTATATGGAATCAGACACTCCCCATACTCACTCTTTCCCATTTTCCTGTATTCGTTAGAATAATCAGGCTTTTTGAACAACCCAACTTCCACACCATCTTCCAACAATACCTTAATATTGAAAGCTGGAGTTACCTTACTTACCTTACCTTTGCGTGGGTAAGCAAAAGTAGACGAACGATACATCATTTGATCCCCAAGCTGGGGATAAGTACCAATCATTAGATACTCCTATAAAGGTGAGAAATTACCAATTCCTATTCTTTTCCTTTTCCCTTCTCTTCTTACGACGATTGATATGCTTTTCCTTGGGATCGGAACTTTCTTCTTCATTATAGATTGCCCAGGTATCATATCCTGCGACTTCTCCACAATAAACAGCTTCTTCACCATCATCCAACTCAGGATACACACCCTTCGGCAACGTTACATTACGCATCGAACTAAACATCTCCTAGAATAAAAGACCAACAAGAACACCACAACTAAAAACAACTAACAACAGAATAGTTCTACCACACATTTTCAACAAATTATAAAACTCTTCAAACATATCTGGACCCATTATATTCCTCCAAAATGAATTTGGCCATCATCCACTTATCCCTAATTCCTTTATTCTTTTCAGGATGAGAAGTGGATAAATTGTGCTCAATATCTGCAATTTTAACTGCTTTAGCAATTGGGTGTTTAGCAACGGTAAGGATATACGTTAAATATACTTCAGAAGTATATCCTTTACCTTTAGTTAGAATCGCAACTGCATTAATTACTTCATAAGGTAAAGGTAAACAACCAGCATTGATAAAAGCATCTAACAACGTACTAGTACTGTAGTCGCAATCTTCTATTACATCATGTAACCATGCTGTTGCTTCATATTTAGGTCCAAGATGTTTTACTTTTTCTGCTACTGCCGCAGGATGGGTAATATATGGATCACCACCCCACCTATGTTGACCTTTATGAGCTTCAGTAGCAATTTTCTTAGCGACTTCTACATAATTATCATTCATATTTCTCAAACCACCATTCATAATATATAGTTACACCATTACCATTTTCTTTAGGTGGTACCATTAATCTCCAACCATCAGCAATAGCGTGCATTGGAGTTTTGTATAATGGGGTCCGCAATTTAAGACTATACCCAATTTCTTTAGTTAAATCAATCAAGTTGCCGTCTTCGGCTCCCCAACTTTCGGCACAAGATCTTAGAGAATAACCACAAGTTGACATAGTCAAAATCTTTTGCTTCTTCATAATTTAAGTCCTTATTTTTTAAAATCAGTTCTCCCTTAAAATTAAGACGTTAACACCAATGAAAAGTTTTATGAATAAAATGAAATAAGAGGGTGAAGATACAAAGATCTCCAACCCTCTTATTATCGTTTGCCATAACCTTAAAGATTACTCATCTTCATCAGTATCTTCAAGCTCATCCTTTACTCCGAGCTTATCTTCAAGGCTTTCAACTCTCTCTTCGAGATTCTTTTCAATCTCTTCGAGATTCTCCACCTTGTCAATTATAGTTGGGGCCGATTCAACTTTCTCGGATTGAACCAACTCTTTAGGAAGCTCTTGAGCAACTTCCGTATTAGTATTCTTAGCGTTTCTGGACATCCAAGTTTTACCATCAATTCTCTTCAATTTCCAACCCTTACCTTCAACTTCTTCTAGATACTTACCAACACCCTTTCCATTCTTATGCCAATAATTGATGTGTTCACTAACTCTTTTAACACTCAACCCAGTAACCTTAGCAAGTTCCTCAAAAGTTTGAGGCTCTTCGGACAATGCTTCATTGATTCTAGTAGGCTCACTTTTTACAACAACACCATCTTGATTAACCTTTTGAGGCGTTTTTCGTGGGGAAGAACTCTTCCCACTAGTCGTCTTAGCATTTTCTGTCTTGGGCTTAGTGGATTTTTCGCCTTGCACCTCGAAAGAAATCTCTTTATTAACAATTTGACGCATTATATCCTTATCCTCCTCATTTGTCACACGTTCAATGTCCTCCTCGCTTAACTGAGGTGAGCGACTCACCAATTGAGGATTAGTCCAACCATCTGCGGACTTAAACCCACACTGTTGGTAAATACGAACCATCTGATCACGAGAAACTACTACCAATGTTGCTTCAGACATTTCTCGAACTCCTTTTAGGAAGTAACAACTGACATAATTTGTCTTAACGTTAAGACA
>QZIP01000043.1 GCA_003599595.1 Candidatus Parcubacteria bacterium | reverse complement strand
GCTCTTCCGATCTTATAGCTCTCTAAAATTTGAAGGAAAGCTTAACCATAAAATGATTTATTTTTCAATCCAATATTTGCCATTTTTCTCTATTAATACCAAACCAATTCCTCTTTTCTTTTGGGTCCACCAATCAAAATGCTCTATAGCTCTAAATTTTGTACATCTAGCTTTAGAAGCTATTTCATCAATAGACTGAGGAATATTAGTTACCGCCGAATTTATTCTTCCAGGTAGTCCTGTTAATCCAAAAGTATTTCCACTATTAGCTAAAACGTTTGATTTCACAACAATATCTTTTGAATCAGTTTGTATGATATCATCATTTAATGTAACAAATTGTCCTTCAGGAATTACTTCAGATCCTGAAGCATACCAACTTACATCAACCTTAGTTCCATTATATATTTTAACTTTTGCATCTCCTCCTTCAAAACATTCTATCAACTCCCCTACTTTTACGGTCCAACCAGGAATTTTAAATTTATTTCCTGGTCTTAAAAACTTTAGTTCTATAGTTTTGGGGACCGTCATAAATCACCTTTACATTTTCTAACTATTAAGAATTTTAGCGTTAAATTCTATGAAGAAAAGGGTTTCACTTCTTTTTTGTCACTTCCACTGTGACTTCTAGTTCTCGCATAAGATGTTCCACATCCTTCTGTTTCAAAGTTTCACCAACTTTAGGTACAAGTCTATTTACCAACTTGGTAACAGTATATAGATCTTGATTATACTCGCCCTGTTGGAGATAAATCTTACTACTCTTTTTCATAAAAAAGAACTCCTTGTTAGGTTCTAAAACTTAGACGTTGGATAAACTAAAAAGTTTATTGGTTTTTAACTAATTCTAACGTTTCATCATAATTTTCAGTAATGGCTTTCAAATCATCTAAATTCAAAACTTCTTTATCCAACAAAATAGATATAAGACGTCCCATTGCATTCATTACAGCTGGTCCTTGTCTTTCTAATCTGATACAATCACCTGGACCAAAATGGTAACCATACGGTTCAGTAGTTAAAATGTTTTGAAAAACAAAATTCTCTACAGAGTTGGTTTCTTCTTTTTCTTTTCCCCAATAATCAGACTCTTTATGAGAAATATCCATTACTTATCCACCTCTAAAGTAACAAACTTGTTAAAAGATTCTTTTTCATACTCCAACTCTTCAATGCCTTGATTCAAAAGGTAAATACGTGCAGCATCAGCCATTTTGACAGTAGCTTCTTCTGAACTATCTCGAATACCAGACCAATCATATCCCTGGGAAGGGATATACCCTTCCTCCCCGTAACCATCAGACTTAGCCCAAACCTTTTTATACGCATCATTCTTCTGTTTGGCAGTCAGAAATGGTTTGTAACCCCAATGACAGAGAGCAACAATGAGATCCCAATCCTTACAAGTCTGAACATTCAACTTCATTTTTCATTCTCCTTTAATTAAGTCTTTTAGCTTGCCACCATTCATCCAATTCATATACTTCAGGTAATTCAAACTGCTCATTTTCTTTTATAAACGAAGGACTTTCCCATTCTCCAACAATAACAAAATTCTCATAATCAAATTTTTGACCACAAAACTCAAATTTATCACTTGGTCGGTTTGGTTGTTTACCCAACCATTCTCTAGCTTTTTCCACATTATTTTTCAAAGCAGGTTTTTCTTTATCCCATTCTTCTCTGTTTTTCTTGTAAAAAAATCTATTCAATCTAACTTCATTCAAACAGATTTCAAAATCTATTATAAACGCTTCTTTGCTTTCATATTCAAAGCAAAGAACATGTTCATAACATCCACACTCGTAACCTCCATGTTCGGAATATTCCATTACAATCTTCATTATTTGTTCTTCCTATGTTCTCTAAGCTCTTTTAACAATGGTTCCAACCATTCCCAATGATGTTTATCCAAATGTAACGATTCACTATTACAATTTTTAATGAAAAAACTTACTCCAGGATCGTACCCATACAATATGGCATCAAACTCTTTAAGGAGTTCTCTAATTTCTTCCATTCGTTTTACAATTGCTCTTTCAGCCTTAGTCATTACTGACTCCTTTAACAACCCACTTCATTACACCAACTATTATCATCATCTTCATCATAATCACTACCTTCACCAACTATATTGTTAAGAATTTCAGCCATCATTTCAGCTTTATCTTCAGTCAAGCCACTTTTAACAGGATGGTTATGACCATTACAGTCTGTGTAAATTCCAAACTTATTTCCGTCTTGCGGCAATACAATAAATACTTTAGTCATTTTTCCAATCACTCCATTCTTTAGGTGGTAATTTGACCTTAGTCCAAGCTGTTACAATTGGTTTAGTTTTATCATCATTTTCAAAATAAGGTTCTTGGTTCTCCCAAGAAATTCCTAACCATTTATCATTTTTCCCTTTATAGATTATAGGCGTTACTCCGTTTTCTGGATGTTCTTTTTCATATTCTGGATCAACTTGATGAATCCAAGCAATACCACTTTTTGATACACAACACCCACAACTCCACATACTTACCCATAACCAATCACCTTCTTCATTTGGCAGTTCTTTTTGCCAATCATTTTCTGTCATTTATTTTTCCCAGCAATATTAAACTTGTTAAACTCATAATACAACCAATTACACCCATTCATTTCATAATAGAACTTCCACCATCTTGGACTACCGAAAGAACATTCACTCCTAAAAAGAAACTCACCAAATTCATTAAACAAATCCTAAACATTTTATTCACCTCCTAACGCATCTGGACGACAAGAATCTTTGGCCAATCGTTCAGCCCATTCTTCAATATACTTCTCTTGTTCTTCTTTTGTCATTTTTTCAAACTTTTCTTGTTGTTCTTTCTGATATTTTACAGCTTCTCTTGCCAACTCTATCAAAGTTTTATTCATTTTCCTAAACCTTAGACGTTGAACCCATTAAAAAGTTTTTTGAAACCACATTTAATTTAGATTTTTCCAATTTCTTCATCGACGATAATAAAAGGCATAATCCTATTTCCTGTATATTTCTATATCTAAACTTGAAGGTCAACATTTATTTTTTATTTACAAGTAGTAGTGCTATATCTGGTTTTTCATTGTCTAATAACCAATCTTTAATGGCAAATAGACAATCATTACCTTGTGAATATGATTCAAGTAGTTCTTTACCAGTTCCATGAACAATAGTAGATAAGTATTGGATGAGTATCCGTTTACCTACCCGATTATAGTTATCAGCGTTTTTACCTTTTGAGAACTTGAATCCAGAACATATAAATGAAATCCAAATGTTGTAGTTTGCTTCATCTGACAACAATGGATTCCCAAGAAAGTTATTATTTTGTCCTGTCATTCTATAACGCTCAGCCATATAACCTGACATACATAGCGCCAAATCAAAATTCTTGTTGTTCGTTTTTAACATCATGTATTTGAACGCATTAATGCCAACTTCGTATAACTTCTTACCTGGTCCAAATAATTTTTTAACATCCCAAGAATGTCCAGCCATGATTAATATACCTGTGGCCAAATACCAAATACTACGAAGTTCCAATATTCTAACTCATTACGGAATGTTAATTCAGCATATTCTGGGTTCCAGTTCATTAATATTCTCCTTAAAGTGTGGTTTTAACCCTCTAAAACCTAGACGTTGAACACATTGAAAGGTTTTATTGAAAAGATTAAAACTATTTATTGTTAACAACGTCTTAAAATTAGAGAAAGGAGATTTGTTATGCCAATTCCAAATCCAAGGAATAATTTTGTACCTAAAGTGGGTGATAAGGTAAGAATCATTGGTGGATGTCATCCAAGAGCATTGGGTAAAGTGGTGTTAGTTTATGAGTTGGTCGTAGAAGATAATTGGTATGGATCATTACATATAGATCCTTTTTATGGAGAAGTATATAGCGGTGGTGAACTAGGTGGACTTGAACCAGTTTCACAAGATACTCCAATAGATACGTTTTAAGCAATATGAAAAAGCACATAGAAGCTTTGGTGGGATGTTTAATCATTGTGATAGGTCTTATTGCCTGGACATATTTTTGTTATTTTATCGCTATGTGTATGGGGGTTAGATAATGCAAGAAAATCGACCATTAGTTGGTTTAGGTGTGATGGTCATAAAATATCGTAAGGTTTTAATAGGTAAAAGGAAAGGCGCACATGGTGAAGGTTGTTATGCATTTCCTGGTGGTCATTTAGAGTTTATGGAAGAATATAAGGAATGCGCTGAACGAGAAGTATTGGAAGAAACTGGAATGAAAGTTGAATATCGACCATTGTATCCATTCTTTCCAGAAGCGTTTATAACTAATAACTTAATGAAGGAAGACGTTAAACATTATATTACGATATTTGTGGTTTCAGACTGGATTTCAGGCGAACCACAGTTATTGGAACCAGAAAAGAATGAAGGGTGGAAGTGGGTTGGATTTGATGAATTAATGGATTTGGTGCCACCAGAAGCTTTTCGTAATTATGAACATCCACAGAATCATTGGGTTCCAACTGGTCAGATGATTAGAAAGAGGATTGAAATTGGACTCTAAAACATTTGAAACAAATAACATTGGTGTTGTTTATTCTGTATGGGTTAACGATGAAATTATGTTTTATGACATCAAATGGTTTGACAAACAAGATGATGCTGATAGGTTTTTTGATGAAAGAAAAGAACTTGAAAGTTATGTGATTATGTTTAAGGGAGCTAAATTGTACGACTCAAGAGAACATTAATGAATGTTCATTTGTATAGAATAGTAGATGGTGGAATGATATACATCCAGAGTTCAGGATGGGGATTTATAGGTACACAATATCCATACCCATTACGAACAACTCTGGATTGGGCAATTGCAACTGCTAGATATATGATGGGATTTTATTTGAGACATGGTGTGAAAGCAGAATATGTAGTTGGTGTTGAAAAGGGTTGGACAGTGGAATATTTTCCAGTAACGTGAAAACGTTTTGAACCGCGTTATATATATTAGGCGTTTTTTCAAGGGTTTGAAACAATGAAAAAATTAAAACCTTTCAATGTGTTCAACGTCTAGGTTTTAGCGGAAGGTTGTTTAATTAGGGGATTGATATGGCTATTTGGACCGGAAACGAATCAAGTTTTAAAGTACAAACCGAAGTAGAGATCCCACTTCCTAAAATGCGAGATTTGTTGGTTAGTGCATTGGAAGGTGGGAGCAATTATTGGGTGGATCAGCTCAAGTTTGATTTTGGTGATAAGAAGAAAGAAGAATGTGTAATGTTAGATGAGTATTCAGAAGAACCACTTCCTTTAAAGTATGTTCTTCCATTCTTTCCAGGTACTAGTTTGTTAATTAAACCAGTAGAAGAAAGAAAGTATTATGAGTTGAACCTAACTGTTATTTGTCATGGATTACAAGAAATGGCAAATGTGTTTCCTGTTCATTTTAAAAATATTCTTGAAGACAATGATGATGCTGAAACTGCTGATGTATTCCTACAAGTAGCTTTGTTTGGTGAACTTGTTTATGGTTAGGAGTAGTTATGAATTGGCATGAATTCTCTAAAGCTGTAGCATTAGAATATAGAGACATGACTGAAAGTGAAAGTGTTAAAGAAGTAATAGCAGAAGAATATGGTGTGTGGGAAAGGTTGGAAGTAGATGGACTTGAATGGTATGGACATAAATTAATCATTAGGCTAAAACAAAGGAAAGATTAATGTTGTTTTTTCAATGGTTGTTATTGATTTGGACGTTAGTAAGATTGTTTTTGATTATGGTTATGCAAGGAGAGTCTGTTAATAATAGGTATAGCGCATGGGATCTTTTATTGTGGATGATTGGTGGGTTTTTATTGATTATGGCTGGAGCATTTGACAAGATTTTTTAACAGGTAATGTATATGTTGTTTTTCCAATGGATATTGTTGATTTTGGTAATTCTTTTTTGGGTTTTGATTTTAAGTGAAAAGCATTTTGATAAATGGGATGTCATCTTGTCTGTTCTGTTTACGATTTTACTATTTTTGGCAGGATCGTTCAATAAAATTTTCTAATAGGAGTTAATAATGGATGAACTAAGGAAGATTGGAAAACAAATTTATGAGAAGTATGGATCTAGTGAGGATGGAGTGAAAAAACTAACTCAGAAGATTTTAGCAGATCCTGCATTAATTGATCTAGCAATTCCACTAGCTGCAGATCAAATCCTTCGTACATTGCAAACAGAAGTTCGTCATAATCTGAAAAATCCAAATATTGATTATTCTCCTGTTAAAATAAGTAAAGAGTATCAGCAGAAGTTAGTAGCAGCTTGTGATAAACTCCTTATGGATTGGCCAATGCGTAATGGTTCGAAGATTGGAGATGCTACCCGTCCTGATGTGTTGTCAGAAGCTGCTTTTTATGGGAAGTTACGTAGAGCTAATGCTGATAATGAACTGTTTTTGAATAAGGTTGCTGCTAAACTGAAAGATGATCATACTACAGTTAGAAACGCATTAACTGAGGAGGAATTGATTTCAATTAAAAAGAAGGTTTGGGCTAACCAAATGTTTTAATTTTTAGACTTGATTGAAACTAGATGAAAGAATGAATTTTCTGTACCGAATTAAACTTGGAATGAGAATAAATTGTGGTCAAGGATTAAAACAATGGGTAACGAATGAATCTTGGATGGAGATTTTGAAACACTAATGCTGAATGAATCAAACACGTAGATTGAACTATGTGGGCGAAGTGAGTCTCGTTATAAGTTGAAACTAGGCGGGAGAATGAATCATGGTTGAGGAATTAAAACAAAGAACGTCGAATGAACCAGCGACACTGATTGATCTGTACAGCGAGAATGAATCGCAAGTGTGATTTGAATCTTGGTATGCGAATAAATCTCGTTTGACGATTGAAACATAGTAAGTGAATGAGTCTACATCGCCGATTGAACTGTAACGCTCGAATGTTTTGTTTTCTTTTACAAGGAGTAAGAAATGACTGGAATCGAAGAATTGTCTGAAACTATGGAACAAGAAGATTTTGATCAAATCAAAATTTCAAAAGAACAGTTAACAGAGGCTACAAAGTTTAGTCAAAATCAACTACGAGCAATGGTAGATATGTACTACAATCTACAAAAGTTGCGTTGTGGCGCAGCTAACAAGAAGCGAGCACATGATCAACAATATGATACATTGTTTGATTCCATTCTTATGGATGTTATGAAAGATAGGTTGTTTGAAATGGAATTGAAGACTGGTAAAATCCTTGAAACATATGTTAAATCTAAACCATTGGGACAGTGGGCTCTTAGTATTACTGGACTTGGTGCTATTACTGTTGCGAGTTTGATGGGGCATATTGATTTCAGCTCTTGTTGCTGTGAACAATATGATGGGATTCCAAGAAAGAAACGACCAAAGCATAATTGTCCTGGTCTTATGTATGGTAGCAATATCCATTCCTTTGCTGGTTTGAATCCAAACCAGGTTTGGGAAAAGGGTCAGCGTCGTCCTTGGAATGCTAGATTAAAGACTACTTGTTGGCAGATTGGTGAGTCTTTCAAAAAGGCGTTTAGTGTTAAGAAAACTAAGATGGATGATAAACAGCTTCGTATTGCTTTGTATGATGCTGCTAAGGCTAAAAATAAGATTCTTACAGAGGATCAGTTGAATGAAAAGATGATCAAAGAAAAGAAGCGTCTTGCCAAGAAGGTAGAAAGTATTAAGGGAGAAGAATGGTTCTATGTAAGACTATATCATAACCGTTTGATTTATGAGAATGCCAACAATGAAGCTGGTAAGTATAAGAGAGAAGCTGAAAAGAGACTGGCTCTTTATAAGAAGGTTGTTAAAAGTGCAGAAGATGAAAAGAAGTATGCTGAGGGAAAGAAGATTTTAATGAGTGGCAAGTTGACCCCCAAGGCTATTGAGGAACGTAGCAAGCGGTATGCAGTAAAGTTTTTCCTCAGCCATTATTTTGATGTAGGTAAGAGTTTGTTGACTGGGGAACCAATTGAACGAGCAGTGAAGCCATGGATTATCCAACATGGTGGTCACTCTTGCTACATTCCTCCACCTAATTTTCCAATGAAGTAAAACTCATCGAAAGAAGTTGAGACTAGAGATGAGATTGAATCTACGTATCTGAGTTGAAACGATAGGCGCGATTGAATTTTACAAAAAGAATTGAAACGTATAATGAGAATGAATCTTACGCCGCGATTGAAACGAATTTCAAGAATGAATCATTCCACCAGATTGATATTATTGAGAGGAGAATGAATCATACATGTGAATTAAATACGTGAGAGCGGAATGATCAGAATGTAGTCGGAGTGAATCTCCATTCGCGATTTAACCTGAGTGGGGGAATGAGTCTACTGCGGTGATTGATACAAGATGTACAAATGAATTGTATCCTTAGAATTGAAACGCTATCACTGAATGAATCTTCCAGCTTGATTAGATCGTGGAGCTATAATGAGCCATAGAATATGATTCGAAATGTGTTTAGAGATTGAATTGTATATGTGGAATTGAAACATAAACCCAGATTGTTTACAATAAAACCTTTCAATGCTACCAACGTCTAGTTTTTAGGCGGGGAAAGGTTTATTTACAGGAGTAAAGACGGTGGCAATTAAAAACAGTTACAACACTCGTTGTAGTAACCCAAACTGTCCTGAAAAAAGGACTAAGTATGGGTCCATGCCAGCTGGTTATGGATATGCTGTGAAACAAAATGGAAAATGGAACGCTTTTTGCCCGACTTGTGTACCAGAAAAGATTGAAGCATCTGTTTCTGCTCCGGCAGTTCGTAAGTTGACTGCTGATGGTAAAGTGTTTACACCTTACGATCCAAACATTCTCCCCCTCTTGCGCTCTTTTCCAGGAGCTCGTTGGAACCCTGGAGAACGTTGTTGGGATGTATCAACTTCTCAATCTGATAGGTTCCGAGTTCTCCAAATTGCTGAAAAGTTGCAATTGGAAATTGCTCCAGAACTGAAGAAGATTGAAGTTACCGAGCAAGCTGAATTTGCATCCCATAAGGGACTGTACCCATTTCAGATCGTAGGGGTTCAGTTCCTTAGTTGTGGCAAAAATCGTTTGCTGGGTGATGAAATGGGTCTGGGTAAGACAGTTCAAGCCCTTTGTGGCATTCCAAAGAATGGTAAGGGGTTGGTTATTTGTCCTAACGGTCTAAAGTATAACTGGCGTAATGAGTGTATTAAGTGGCGTTCTGATTTGAAGCCTATAGTTTGCAATGGTAAAGAGAGCTTCCGATTCCCCAACTCTGGGGAAGTATTGATTATTAATTATGAAGCTCTTCCAGATTGGTTGACTGCTGCTCCAAAGGTTTTGCTCGGTCCTGGATTGTCGAAGGATTATTTCCATCTATCAGAAGCAGGTCCAAATTTGTTGGAACAGGCTGGTAAAGTGTATCTGTTGTCCAACGATTATTTTTGTAAGGTTTGTGAAGGTTCTGGTTGCAGAACTTGTAAAAATAAGGGTGAGAATCCAAAAGCTTCTAACGTCCAATTGTCCAAATCAACCATTGAATGGTTGGCGAATAGTTCAATGGATGGGGTAATTGGTATTTATGATGAAGCACATCGTGTAAAAAACTGGAAGAGTTTGCGAAGTCGGCGTGTTAAGACTCTTTCTAAGCATGTTACCAAGGTCTTTGCACTTACTGGGACACCTTTGTTGACCAGACCTTCAGATTTGTATGGGGTTCTTGATAATTGCGGTATGGCTTACGAGGTGTTTGGAACTTGGGGCAAATTCATGGGTCTTTATAATGCATATAAGGACCGTTGGGGTGGTATCACTTGGGGTGAACCTTCTCCTGAGGTTCCTGAACGTCTTCGTCGAGTAATGCTTCGCAGGACTAGAGCTGAAGTTCTGCCAGATCTTCCGAAAAAGACTTATAACACGTTAGTTATTAACGGGATGAGCGATGATACCCGTAAGATAATGGATAAGTTGGAGGATGAGTGGGGAGAATACATTTACACTTCTGAGGAACTTCCTCCTTTTGAAGAGTTTGCTGCACTCCGAGCCAGTTTGGCCAAGGAGCGTATTCCGGCACTTGAGGAATATGTGGAGGATTGTGAAGAAGAGGGTGTACCGCTTGTGGTAGCATCCGCTCATCGTGCTCCTATTGATTTTCTAGCTGGACGTAAGGGTTGGGGAGTTATTACTGGCAGCACTCCTCCCGAGGTTCGTCAACAGGTAATGGATAGCTTCCAGGCTGGTAAATTGTTGGGTGTGGGGTTGACTATCCAAGCTGGTGGCGTTGGTCTTACTCTAACTCGTGCATGGAAGATGTTGTTTGTGGATCGTGATTGGACTCCTGCTCTGAACGCCCAATGTGAAGATCGTATTTGCCGTATTGGCCAGGAGTCTGACAAGATTCAAATTGACATTATGACCAGCGACCACGTGCTTGATGGTCACATCAACAATTTGATTCTTAAAAAGATTGCTCTTATTGAAGCATCTGTTGAAAAGACATATACTCCTACTATTGTAGGGACTCCTAATGCTCCTACTTCTGGTAGTGTGAAAGGTGAAAGCGATGAGGAATATGTAGCTCGGATGAAGTTGGTTCAGGATGCTAAGAATAATCCTGAATTGGATCGAGCCAAGGCCAAAGTGAAACAAATGGCTGGTAAGTTCCTTGAGAAGATTGGAGATTGGATTGCCCAACCCATTAATTCTCAACTAGAAACTTGTATTCGCGGCGCATTTAATGTGATGGTGGGTAATGATCCTGACTTCGCGATGGAGAGGAATGGAGTAGGATTTAATAAGCCTGATTCATACATCGCTAGATTTCTTGCTTTCAACCTAAATACTGATGAGGAACTGAGATGCATGTGGGGGCTACTTTACAAATATTCCAAACAATTGAAGTATAAATTTCCTGAATTATGGCCAAATTAGAAATATTTTAAAATTTTAAGTTGTTTAACCAAAATTTTAAGTTATAATTTTAAAAGTGTAGAAATTACTTGGTTGTATAGGAGTTTTTAATGAAAGCAAATTCATTCAATCCTCAGCAATTTGAATTGAATAGTAAGTTGTATCAGGATATGCCACTTAGCGTTTCCTATGTAATAGAATCTTTACGAGAAGGTGAATTAGATACGAGCCCGCCATACCAAAGAGGATTCGTTTGGCCACTTATGTATCAAGAACAATTAATTCAATCTATCCTGAATGGTTTATCAATTAATACTGTACATCTTGTTAAAAAGGATGAAGAAGGCGTTGATAAATGGGTTATGGATGGTAAACAAAGAATAGAAACAATAAGGGATTACATACAAGGTAAGTTTGGTATATCTTTGATCCACAAAGGAACACAATACACAAACTTACTGTGGGAACACATTCAAGATAGGGAACATCCTTGCCATTTTTTGAAATCCAAAATCAAAGAATTTAAAATTCCGATTGTAATGTGGGAACCATTACAAATGTCTGCTCAAAAAACAGTTTTTCAACTCATAAATAATAACAAGTCTTTATCTATTGAAGAACAAATTTATTGTAATGCATATCAAGTGAGGGGAGTCATTGATCATATTTTCAGAGAATGCGAAAATATGATCAAGTTTTTGAACAAGAAAATTGCCAAAAACACCAGACATACTGGAACTCGCATGATGCACACTATTTTGATTTCTTCATATGGACCGCTATTAGATGGTGGTTTTACTCCGTTTGGAGCAACCAAGCAATCATTAACAACAGCTTCCCAAAGGTTAGAATCAGCTTTTGAAAGCCTGGGGATGACTTCTAACTCTAAGGTTCAGGATTATTGTAATGCATATCCTCCACTTCAAATGGCTATTACGGAAGTCAAAATGGTAATGGGATGGTTTGGAAAAATAATGGAAGAGTTGGGATCAATCAAATTGGAAGGAATTAAAGTGGCTAAAAATATGCTTTCTGATTACATTATTTTATTTATCAAAAAGCATAAAGAGGGATTAATGGATAACAACTTTTTTGAAGAGAATATGAGAAGGCTTCATAAGTTTATGATTCATTGGTATGAAAATAAAAACCCAAAATTTACGAAACATTCAACTGATGTTAGTGTTGTTAGAGAAAAATTTGAAGTGATGGAAAATGAATTTAACTCGTTTTTCAATACATCTTCTGTCAACAATCCGAATTTAGAAATGGTAGGAGTTTAACATGAATGCCAAGGTATTTGTTTTATTTTAACCAAATAGGTGTTCAATTTCTACTGAAAAGTTTTCAACTCAAGTATTGAAAAGAGTAATAAGAGATTCTGAACTGTTAATTGAACAGTATTCTGAATTCTTTGTTACATTAGAAAATGAACAAGTTTATAAAATGCTCCAAAACAAAATTAACAGGTTTAAAAGCGATATTCAAATAGCTCAAGGTTTAATAGAGAAAATAGAAGAAAAATGGCGGGACAACTACTGATAATTAAATTGTTAGTGAAAACCCATGATAACAAACACCACTTATCCACAGTGGTGTTTGTGTTTTATAAAACTTTTCAATCTAACAACCGTCTATTAATTATGAATCAACCATTTCTTTATCCTTTGTCAGCAGTTGATATTGGTGATTACAAGACCCAAGTATCTGATGACGAAGGATATTGTCTTGTATATGATGATTGTGGGTTGTCGTTTAAACAATGGAGCTTCATTGTAGAAGCTCTGAATTACTATGCTGATGAACAAGGTAAGTATATACCAAGTAAGTAAAGGTCTCAAATGAGTGAAGAGAAGTATAGTATTCAAGTATTGAAGAGACTGTTCACAGATAATAGTTCACTTGTCAAACAGTATTTGGAAATGATGGACCCACTTGAAAATAAACCAGTTAAAAAGTTACTTGCACTTAAAATTATTTCCTTAGAAGACGAAAATAAGAAAATAGTAAAGAAGCTACTTAAGAAGGGTATAGAATTTAAGTTTGAATCTAAAGAAGATGAAGAAGCTAAGAGAAATGCAGAAATTATAAATGATATGACTAAAGAAGGAACTTGTGAAGAAGATCCTGAGTATTGGTGGAACAATGGGAAACCAGTAAGAGGTGATGGTGACGAATCTAATTAATTTAGTGATTGATGAAGAATATGGATATCGTACTTGGTTAGCAAAACTGACTGAGGAAGAATATGCACAATTAATTAAACGATGGGAAACCATGAAGGGACTAAGTTGTTTGGTTCCCGTCAAAATGATTATCCCTCAGGCAGTAGAAATAGATGATGAATATGTAATCAGAATGCTGGATGACAACATCCCATATCGCAGATGTCATATTCATGAATGTGATGATTCACATTTACAAGGTTCAAGTTACAAAATTCCCAAACACGATAAATTTTGTATGAACGGAGTTGAATATGAAGAACACCAATACTGGCCAGAATTGAAGGAGTAATATGAAAAATAAAGAATGGGATATTAAGATCGTTGCTGACACTAATGATGCAGATTATGTTACTGAAATATCAAATATTTCAGATAAAGATTTAACCAAAATAAAACCTTTAATTGCTGCTATCAAAGCTTTTAAACCATACAAAACAAAATCTGATAGTGGATTAAATTGGACGCATGATAATAATTACCCTTGTGGGGAACACTGCCCAAGGGAAGATTTAGGTGAAAAGTACCCACAAGAGATTTACAAGGGACTTGATGAAGAGGTGTTTGAGATTTTTGAAGATTTAATTCCTCGTGGGGAGTATGGTATTCATACTATTAAATCCATAGAAATTGCTCCACATATTAAATGGGAAAAATTGTTATAAATGTCTAAAAAATATGAACTTGTATGGCAACCAGATGATAGTGGAGAAGGTAAACATGTAGACTGGAAAAATGGAAATAAAGATAAAAGAGAACCAGCAAATAATGCTGATGGGGAAGAAATAGCAGTTTTAATGGATATGGACTGTGAAAGTGCAAATCTAGACGGATTGTGTGGAGTACATCGTCAATTTTGGATGATGTGGAAAAAAGAGTTTGGTTATGATATGGGAATGAAATTGATTAGACAGTTTGCAGAAGAAACCGGTGGATTAACTCAACTTTATTTTAGAGAATAAGGAGAATGAAAATGAGTAGTTATGATGATTTGACTAAGGAAGAAAAAACTGAATTGTCTGGACATTCTAGTCCAGCTTTTCTGTTTGTGGTTACGGGAATATTATTAACAGGAATTAGTTATTTGCTTGGTTGGATATTAATGGGATTACTTGGTGTAGTGACAATTGGTATGGGGGTTGTTGCTTTAATAAATATGTGTAGAGCATGTGAAAAAATTGTTGAAAGAAATTCTTATCCAAAGGGGAAGTAATGAGAAAGTTATTTCGTTTTAAATATGAACCCTGCAACAAAACTTGTTATGCATATTGTGAAGTATTGATGACTGAATTGAGGAAAATGTCACAAGATGATAGAGAAATATTAGTTTCTAATATGGTTAAAGCCCACAACCAATTATGTGACAATCCAGATTACTCATTTGGAGTAGATGTAGACGAAGATAATGAAGTGTTTGTATCTCACTTCCGAACTCCTAAAACTACTGATTTGTATTCTAGTAAGCACTTCCCTGATTGTGTAAGGGAAGTATGTGGCGTTGTACTTGCTACTGATATTCCTAAGACAAATGGTGAATGTACTTTCGGAGATAATGGTGCAGAAGATCTTGGTAGGGAAATATTGAAATATTGTACTGATATTGGATATGCTGAAGTATTGAAAAAACATTGTGAATGCAAAAACTAATTAATCTAAACAACGTCTAAAGTTTAGAAATGATTTCTAAAAATACAGTTAGCGACGTAGTACCAGAAATTCTTTATTGGTGTAAAGAAAGAAATGTCAAGTATCAGGATATGAATGATTTATTGAAAGTACTGGCGATTGTTCCAGGTAATAAATCATTCAGAGATTCTATGTGTGCTATAACCCAAAAGTTTGAAGAGGTAATTAAAACATATGAAGTTTCTAACTAGAATATTTCCATATTCGTTATTTGGGCTATCTGCAATAGCAATAGGATATTTATGTTTTGATATTTATAGGATGACAACATTTAAAAATGAATTAGTGAAAGTACAAGAAGAACAAAAACAAACTACGTTTGCTAAGATACCAGATTTCATGCTAGAGTCTCCTGATAAAGTTAAAAGGTTAAAAAATCTTCCTCCTGGAGAGAAGAGATGGGCAAGGTGTAAGTGGCTGTATGTAGATTTAGATGGAAGTGCTTGGTTATCTCCAGATGAGAGATTATATAAAATTGGAGATGATGACAATTATTTTCCAAGTAGAATAGTTGTACACAAAAACAATGAAGGAAACGTGTTTATTGAGATTCATGGGGACTATAAATTTTCTAAATCAAATATTGATTTTAAGAAAATTATGACTCCTGTATTTCATATCACAGTAGTTAAATGAGGCTCCTTCAATGGATTGTAGACCACAAGAACCAGCATATGTGCACTCGTGAATAGAATTCAACTGGTCTGGTTATGGAATGTTTCGCTTACACCAGTCGAGAGGCTGTTGGAACTTAAATCCTCACGGTGGGGAGTGGATCTGCAAAACTCATAGTATGTGGTTCGATTCCACCTAACAGCTTTAATGAGGTATAAAATGTCTATTGAAATTTATGATAAATTGAAAGAAATAGAGAGTAGGCTAAACAATACATCCCGAGGAGATTGGGAATTATCTGGTAAATATAGAATAATTGGCCCTCCTTCCGGTAAATGGGACACCAAGACAATTGCTAGAGTAAGAGCTAATCAAGACTACAGAGATCCTAAAGTAGATGAAGCAAATGCATTATTTCTTGCCCACTCTAAACAAGATATTACATATTTGGTTGATGAGGTAAAAAGATTATTAGCAATGCTTCTTTTTAAAAACATGGGGATGAAACAATGAAATCACTATTTGTATTTTTAGGTATTTTGTTACTTGTATTTGGTGCTGTATGGAATATCAATTTAACATGGGTTCAACATCCTGAAATGACTAATAGAATGCTTTGGATAACATATCCTTGGCAGTGTTTAGGTTTTACAGTATCTTATTTTGCTGGTGCTATACTTGTCTCTTTTGGGATTTATAAATAATGCGTAAGGATATGGGAAAAGTAATTACTGAGCGTCCCCGGAGAGGGATGCGGTACAAAGCACCCAAAGGCTCTAAGAAGGAAATTCAAAAGGGTTTTGACGAAGATTCTCCCAAGACTGAAAACATTCGTAAGAAGTGGCGTAAAGGGTTCAATGGCAAGGAATTCACTGACGTTCTTGGTCCTCTCCGTGGGTATGTACTAAGCGTTATTGGTCGTCCGTTTGATAAAGTGTTTTCAGAAATTTGTGAAGTATTGAAACCAACAGGTTTGTCTGGAAGCCATGCTCAGGATCATTTGTGGGATATGTTGCTTCGGAATGTGAAAATTGATGAAAATGGTCGTGTATGTTATCCAGATGATTATCGAAGTTTCAAAGATTTGAAAGAATATGAACCTATCAGCCCAGGTAAGTATTACAACATTGCCTATGTTGACCCTCGCGATGGAATAATCAAGAAGATCAAAGAACCCAAAAGAAACGTCAAACAGAAAAAGAAGGAAGTAGTTCGAGTAATTATAAACGATAAGTTTCAGTGCCATAAAATCAATGATTTGTGGTATATGGTTGAAGTAAAACCAGTGAAGTTTTATTATCGTGATAGAATATCCAGAATTGGGAAGTTTACTTGGTATTACAAAGATTTCATTCCATACGAAGATATGTTGATTGGAACAGTAAGAGAAGCTTATCAGGCAGGTAATTTTTATGGTGGAGCGTTAAAGGCTGTGTCGAAGCGCCAGATGAATAAGAAAGAAATTAAAAAGTACGTTGCAGATAAAATCAAATAAACTTTTCATTACCTTCAACGTCTAGTTTTTAGCGGGAAAGGTGAATTATGAGGAAAGTCACTGTTCGTTTGAAGCAATCTGAAATAAATAATGGGCTAAGAGAATCTCCTGACAAATGTCCATTTGGATTGGCTTTAAAAAGATTGTTTCCAAAATGCAGTGTTTGGCTAGGTTGGGTTTTATATACTGATGGTCCTTGTAAAGTTCTTTTAACTTGTGGTGAAAAATCACATTCATTTATGTTACCAGAACATGTAAATAAAAAGCTTTGTGATTGGAATAATCGCGGAGCAGAATTAAAAAGATTACAGTTCACTATCGAAGTTCCTGATGATTTTGAATAACTTACTTTGAGGAGAAGGTTTACGTGAAAGAGCTTGAAGATGCCTTGGGTCTACATGAAGATCTTGAAATCAACTATATGGTTACACATTATTCAGCTGTCCTCATGACCCAAGACGGTGTTAAAGAAGTGGCCAGGGGTGATGGTGATTCTATTTTAGAAGCTCTTCAAGATCTAAACAATACACTTAAAGAAAAGAGTTTAAAACAAGGTAAGAAATAATGAATGCATTTTTTCCAATTGAAGATCTGTTAGATTGTCTTCAAAGGTTCCCACAGGGGTCTGTGGTAAGAATGCCACTTGAAGTGGTTGTGTATACTCATCATTCATATAATGGAAAGAGTGAGTTTGATTTGTTTGATAAAAATCTTCCAAATTGGAATAATCCAGATAATGATGAGGATTTGAGATGACAGAAGAACATTGTAATCAAATTCACATATGTTCAAGATGTCGTAAAGAACTTCCTCCTTGCCAATTGGAGGGGTGGTTATGTCCTTGGATAAACGAAGATGAAAATACTGAATGTTTAGAATGTGAAAAGTTAACAACTGAAGAAATGTATAAATTTTCCAATAAGGAATAACAATGTTTGGAACATCGGATAAACATTTTGGAGCTTATCCTAAAGATCCAAAAGAGTGTTATAGCTGTGAGGGATCAGGAAATAGCATATTTGAATGTCCTGTTTGTAATGGAAGTGGTGAATATCCTGAAAGGGTAAGATGCCCTTATTGTATGGGGAAAAGATTTCCATCTTGTGAAGTTTGCAAGGGTAGAGGTCGTATATGAGTTTAGTGCTGGATAGTCCCAAAGATTGGTCTTATAAATCATTTGTGGGATTTAAGAAATCAGGAGTATATGTAATTTGGAACCTTCTTAATAACAAGGTTTATGTGGGATCTTGTAAACTGTTATCAGATAGATGGAGAAGACATTACAATACTCTTAATAGACAAGTTCATGAAAATTCCAAATTGCAAAATGCGTGGAATAAATATGGAGCACAATCTTTTAAAGTTTTTGTCTTAGAATATTGTGATCATTCATTATTGATCGAACAGGAATTAAAATGGATAAATTTATTTGATGCTTGTAATTATGGGTATAACATTATTCCAATTCCTGGAACACCACCCATACAAACTGAAGAATCAAAACATAATTTCTCGCTCAGAGTTAAGAAAATGTTTGAAAATGATGAATATATGAAGAGGCACAAAGAACGTTCATCTAAAATGATGAAACATTTAATTGAAACAGGAGTTATAAATCCAGCAGAGACCATTAGAAAATTAAATGCAGCGGGCATAACTAATTCTCCTGAGCAAAAGGCAAGAGCTGCAATAAGGATCAAAAAATTGATGGAAGATGGCATAGTAGGAACCACAGAGCAAAGGCAGTATCTTTCTGAGCTTATAAGACGAATCAGCCATAAAATATGGACTCCTAAACTAAGGAAAGAAGCATCTGTGAGAGTGACAAGATGGCATGAAAATAGGAGAGCAGAATTACCAGTTGATCTTATCATAGAAATGAAAAAGTCTGGGATGTCATATCCCAAAATAGCTATTATGTTAAATGAATTAGGATATGAAACACATACCAAAAGAGCAAAATGGAATGGCAATACAGTAGGAGTTCTTGCTCGAAGATTTATGACCAAAATAAAAGAATAAAAATGTATGGGCAGACGTTTCCCCAAATGCGAGGTGTGTAATGGACGTGGTAGAATCAAAGGTTAAAACTATTAACCTTTCTTTTGAAAAATGGTGGGGTAAAGCTTTTGGACATGTGTTCAAAGAAGGAGGATGGAATTCATGGGAATCCTTCATGAAGGAATTTTCTGAGACTGCATATAAAGAAGGTAGAAGATCCATGGTACAGGAATTGATCGAATCTGGTGAACTTCCAGAGGAATATTAATAAGGATAACTATGGCTATTTATGATATTCATATCCAGTTTAGATCTGGAATTCATTGGAATGAATTGGAAAAAGACCAATTGGTTTGGGATTTGATCCATAATATAGAAACTGCAATGAATGATTCAATTTTCCAAAGTCTTCAACTTAGTTTTTTGAGATTAAAGAAAAATGACAAATCATATGCCATATCTTTTGAACAATACAAAAGAGATAAAGGTTGGCAAGATATGGAAAAATTACAAGAATACAATAGTAAAATTGAAGCATTAAATAATCAGCTTAAATCCGTTACTAATGAAAGAGAAGCTTTCAAAAAGGAAAATAATTTGAAATGATTACTAAAGAACAATTGAATTTAATCAAGCAATTGCGAGAGACTTCTGGGCTAGGTCTTGGTGAAGCTAAACATGCTTTAGAAGTGTGCAATTGGGAAATAGATCCAGCTAAAGAGTACGGTATTAAGAAGGCTTCTGAGGTGAAAGTAACGCTTCCTGCAGAGGGAGTAATAGCTACTTATACCCATCTTAATAGGATTGGAGCAGTTGTTCATCTTAGTTGTGGAACTGATTTTGTTGCTAACAATCCAGAGTTTGTTGAACTAGGAAAACAAATAGCTCAACACATAACAGCTTCCGACCCCAAAGATGTTCCAGAGCTATTGACTCAAACTTATATTAAAGATTCCAAGTTGCTGGTTTCTGATTTGATTAATGCAGCCAAAGCCAAATTCAAAGAAAACATTGTAGTTGAAAAGTTTGAACGGTATTCCATTAAGCAGAAGTTTAAGAGTCTTTAATCAAGGAGAAAGTAATGTCGAACAGAATGAAAAAGAGTGAAATGGCTGTGGCTATTGCTAAGGATGTGTTGAAGTGGATTCCTAAGTATAAGGATATTGGCCATAGCAGGTATATGCAAGGCGATATAACTTGTTTGAAAGATAAAGAAGATAGTCAAGCTCAGAAACACACCAAAGAAATTGTTAAGAACTGTGGAGTTTGTGCATTAGGTGCTTGTTTCGTCAGTTATATAAATGTTTTCAATAAGTTGAAGATTTCAGATATTATTGATGATTGTGGTGGATATTTTGAAGGAGATCCATTAACTATTGATTTGGAAAGAGAAGGTCTTATTAAAGATAAACTGTTGAAAGCATTTTCCCAAACGCAGTTAGATTTGATTGAAGCAGCATTTGAAAGGGATGATTTGACGATTGATTGGCAAGATTCTACAAGTAGTTCTATGGAAGAGGCAATTGAATTTGGTGAGAGATATAACGACTCAAGAGAACGCCTCCGAGCTATTATGAAAAATATTATCAAGAATAATGGGAAGTTTGTACCTAATGCCAAGAAAACCAAGAAACTCGCAATCAGTCAATAATATGAATAGAATCAAGTTGTTTTGTATAAACTGTGCTAATAGATTCGTCAAATTTGTTAATGACAATGAAATCTATTGGAAATGGAAGAGAGTACATACTCAACAGTTATGTACAGATGTGGTTAATGCGGCACCAGTATTAGTTGCTATGGTATTGGGAATTTGGATACTATCTAGGGTATTGTGATATGATCGACCAATGGAGTCTTATGTTTGCTATATTGAGTGGAATTACCAATCCCTCAATAGAGCAATCTTTGTCTCAGTTAGACAGTTACTCTTTTCAAACAAGAGCTAAAGCAACTGATTATCTTGTTGAAAATGGAGAGCCATATTTCATTAGGATTTATTTGGCAGGATGTGTTCAAGGGATGGGATTAGAAAAGACTGTTCGTACCCAAAAGGTAGCAGAAAGGATTCTTTATAATATAGGAAGTCAAGTTGAAGCATGGTATATCTACAAATGGACTTTGGAAGGGGAATATGCCGATTTTCTATTTGGAAAAAACTGGCCATGTATATATTCTCTAACATATAGAGATTGGAGATATTGTAATTGTGATTTGTTGGGGCCGCTTCTGACCAAGTATTTTTGGTACATATCAGTAGATCATTCTATTGAGTTAAAAAGAGAATTATATTGTTTCCAAATGAGAAAAAATCAAAAACATGTTATATTTTACGGAGATGATTGGACTAGAACGTGTACAAAGTTGTGGATAGTTGATGAATTGAATAAAGGGACCAATCCATTATTACTTTCAATAGTGGTACACAATTTAAGAATTTGTGAAAAAAGCTGGGACATGGGTATTGATCATAGGGAATTATGGATAAGAAGTATTGATCCTGAGAAAATGAGAACAAGTCGAAGGGAATTAATCAAAGTCTCACCAACTGAGGTAAAATAATGGGTGTTAATAAGAAGCCAAGTGGAGCACCAAGAAGGGCATATTATCCATCTGGGCCTTGGGTTGGTGGCATTAGACCGGTTTCAAGTACTTCATTTAAGGAAGAACCCAAATCTAAAAAGAAGAAAGAACCAAAACTACCAAATCCTGATCCTAACAATTACAAAATAGTAAAAGCAGAAGAAGTAAATGGATATTTGATTTTAATGATCAATTATCCTGACTGCACAAACTACGAAGGAAACAAAATACTTCTTTTTAAGGGAGTTACGCTTCTCGATATTGTGAATCAAAAATACATTGATCCACACTTCTTTGAAGATTCTAAAATTCATTCGCCAATAGCTAGATTTGTTCCAACGGGTGAAGGATGGAAATGGGCTAAATCATTTGCAGTGAAATCAATAGGAGATGAATAATGGGATACAACACTACAGTAGTTGTTTTGAATGATGCATTAGATCAAATAAGTAAAGATCAAGATTTTGGTAAGAATTTAGCACAACATATAATGAAAATGGGTGGTGAAAGTGTTCCAAAATGGCATTTAGATGCTTGGATTCCTTCTGGTAATCATTGTAATGTAGCTGAAATAGTAGAACAGCATCATGCTGATTTTACTACTTTGGTAGCAGTAGGTGGTAATTGTGGAACATTGTTAGGCAACATTTGGGGATATCGCCATAATGAAGATAACACCAAATTAAGATTGTTGGAAGAATTAGCAAAACAGTTGGGATATAAAGTTGTTAAGAAAGGTAAGTAAATGAATCATCCAGAAAGATTTTATGTGGGTGGAAACCATTATTATGTATTAAAACAATATGCGTCTTTTGGACACGTGTATACAATCCATCAAGATTATCCAAATTAACAAATACATATGGGGTTTGAATTGGATTTTGAAGTATGTAAAGATTTGTGTTATATCTTGAATAAGGCCAGAATTGAAAGATTAAAAGAAGTTGAAAAAGAATAAACTTTTTATTGGGTTCAACGTCTAGTTTTTAGCGGAAAAGGAAATTGGTTAGTTACACGGAGTAATAATATGAATTATCTCCTGATCAGAAATCCTGGCGTTGCTCCAATTGAAGGATTTACAGTTTTAGGGGTAAGTACCACCCGTTATACTGGTGATAGTAATGTTATTGGCCAGTTTGGAACCGGAAGTAAACATGCTATTACTCTCCTTCTTCGCAATGCTATCAATCCAATTATCTACACTGGTACAAACCGTCTTGAGTTTTTTACTAAACCTCTCTCTGTAAATGACGGTCTTTCCTCTCACGATTATTCTCAAGTTTGTGTTCGTTATGGTAATGCTGCTCCTAAAGATCTTTCCTTCACATTGGAAAATGGAATTTATGATTGGACTAGTGTAGCAATGGCTTTGAGAGAGTTTGTTGCTAATGCACTTGACAGATCATGGAGACAGTTTGATAACTTTGATAATGTTGAAATCAAGGTAGTCAATAATCCTCGCGCTAAGTCTGATTATACATCTGTATTTATTCCATTGACTCCAGATGTACAAAAGTTCTATATGGAACTGCCCAAAAGGTTTCTACACTTCTCTGAAAAACATAATCTCAAGAAGAGGCTTTTACCTAAAAGTAATCGTAATCTAACTCCTGGTAAGCAAACCACTATGGTGTATAAGAAGGGTGTGTTTGTTCGGGAATATTCTGAAAACGAACTTTCATCTGTTTACGACTACAATTTAGGGGATGAATTGCGTCTCGACGAGTCGAGAAATGTTGACGATTATTCTATTAAGATGGTAATCGCTAAATCGATTGCAAATGCTTCTGCATCGGAACTTGTTCCTATTATCAAAGCAGTTGTGAACGATCAAAAGACATTTGAATCTAGTTTGGATTCATATTACTTGAAAGATTCGTTTGCTTCCGATGATACCAAAAAGAAACAAGAAAAGGAATGGACTACAGCTTGGGAGTATGTTACTGGTAAGGATGGAATTGTTTGTGGGACTGGAAGTCATATTGCTGAGCATATCAGGAGAAAGGGATTCAGTCCCTTCACGATTAGGTCTGATTCTTGGTATACTGCTCTTGGTTATCATGGAGTTCGCAATGATAACAAGGTATTAGACGATTTGGAGAAAAAAGGTGCTACTACTAGCCCTCCTACTCCAGATATGATTGAAGCTTTGGATAAGGTTTGGAATTTATTGACTAAAGTCAATATGACTAAAGATAAACCCAAACCACCAGTAATGGCTTTTACTGAGGTTATGAACGGTGAAAGCTATCGTCTTGGATATTATGATCCCAAAGAAGCTAAGGTGTTCATTCATACTGAAATTGGAGTTGGGCAAAGCGCAATGTTGTTAGGCACTATGTTGGAAGAAGTAGTTCATCATGTGACTGGTTCTGGAGATATGTCTCGTGATTTGCAAAATTATCTTTTCATGTTAGTTGTTAAAATGGGGTTGGAATAATGAACATCGAAGAGCTTAAAAGAATCACCAAAACTGTTAAGCAGCAAAAAGAAGAAGCAGCTAAAAGAGATGCTGAAATGGAACGGGAAAAGTTAATGGAGCAGCAAAAAGACGATGCTAGGATAATTATAGA
>QZIP01000026.1 GCA_003599595.1 Candidatus Parcubacteria bacterium | reverse complement strand
ACCTTATTAGTCCTCTTGATCTCAGAGAATCAATTTTTAGAAAACTATATTTTGATAAGAAAATTGAAGAAATAATAGAGGCAAAATTAGCAACAGAGAAGTTTGATCTGGTCCATTTTGAATCCTACTATACCTCTTTCTACATAAGTGAAAGACTAAAAAAATACAATACAAGACTATTATTTGGAACTGAAAATATTGAAAATAAAACATATAAAAATTACGTAGAATATATTGCGCCTTTCTTGTTAAAACCAATTTTTAATATTGAAGTATCAAAAATTAAAAAAGAAGAAGAGAAGCTCTTAAAGGATGCAGATATTGTTATTGCGGTAACAAATAGTGAGGCTCAAATTATTAATAAGCTAACAAATAATAAATGTTTTGTAGTTGAGAATGGGGTAGACCTTGATTATTTCAGGTTTGTACCCAAAAAAGCATTTAGATTAACTGAAAAAAATATATTATTTGTTGGTAATTTTTCTTACTTTCCCAACATTGATGCGGTTAAATATTTTTATAACAGGGTTTTCAAACACGTAAAAATTTCAAATATTAAATTTACAATTATTGGTAAGAAATCAGAAAAAATATCATTCATAAATGATAAAAGAGTAGTAAAAATAAATTATGTTTGTGATATTAAAAATGAATATCAAAAGGCAGATGTTTTTGTTGCTCCAATTAGAATAGGTGGAGGAACAAATTTTAAAATACTAGAAGCAATGGCTTCCGGCACTCCTGTGATAACCTTCTCTAAAAGAGTAAAAGAACTCGGTTTAGAAAATGATTATGATATCGTAACAGTTGAAAATGAGATAGAATTTAGAGAAAAACTAGAAAAGTTATTGGAAGATGAAGAGTTTGCGCAAAAAATAGCAAAAAACGCAAGGAAAACAATTGAGAAAAATTATTCCTGGGAAACTATAGGAAATAAACTATATAAAATATGGAAAGAGCAAATATAAATAATATAGACATATCAATAATAATAGTTTCCTACAATACAAAAGATCTATTGCTCAATTGTATTCGATCAATTGTTGATACGGTTAAAAAAACAAAATATGAAATTATAGTTGTAGATAATGCATCAACAGATGGAACTTGCGGAGCAATTTCAAATTTCAAATTTCAGCCCCGATTAAATCGGGGTCAAATTTCAAATTTCAAATTAATAAAAAGTGATAAAAATATTGGTTACTCTGCAGCAAATAATATTGGAGTGAAACAATCAAAAGGACGTTTTGTCTTATTTCTAAATCCAGATACTTTGATTTATGAAAAAACCATAGATGGCATGGTGAAGTTTATGGATGAAAATGAAAAAGTAGGAGCAGCAACTTGTTTTGTTGAATTACCAAACAAAGAACTTGATGATGCAGCGCACAGAGGCTTTCCAACACCTTGGAGGGCTTTTTCTCACTTCTCATATCTCTCAAAGATATTTCCACAACAAAAATTATTCTCTGGATACAGTTTGTCACACCTTGATCTAGAACACTCTCATGATATAGATGCTTGTGCAGGAGCCTTCATGATTGTAAGACGTGAGGCAGGAGAAGAAGTAAAATGGTGGGATGAAAGTTTTTTCTGGTATGGGGAGGACTTAGACTTTTGTTATAGACTAAAAGAAAAGGGGTGGAAAATATTTTTTGTACCAGATTATAAAATTTTACATTACAAAGGAGTCTCAGGTGGAATAAAAAATATTTCAAGACACCTAAGCATTGCAGATAAAGAAACAAAAACCCAAGCAATCAACGCAAGATTCAAAGCGATGGAGGTGTTCTACAATAAACACTATCAAAATAAATATCCATTTATTATTAGTTCTTTAATAAAAACAGGAATAAAGTCAAGATGGTTTATGTCAAGGTTGAGAAATCAAATATAAAAAACCCTTAATTAATATGAGAATAGGAATTGATGCAAGATTATGGCAGGAAAGCGGTGTTGGAAGATACATTAGAAATTTAGTCAACGGGCTACTTATTCTTGATGATAAAAATGAGTACGTATTGTTTGTAGATAGTCAAAATTGTCAAAAGCTCAAAGCTCAAAGCTCAAAGCTCAAAGCTCAAATTAAAAATGGAAAATGGAAATTAGTTGCAACTGAAATCAGGTGGCATACAATCGAAGAGCAGATAAAACTCTCCAAAATACTCAATAATGAAAAGCTTGATCTTATGCATTTTCCTTACTTCTCAGTTCCAATCTTTTACAATAAACCTTTTGTTGTAACGATTCACGATCTTATTATTTATCATTATCCAACAGGCAAGGCTTCAACATTACCCTTACCCCTCTATCAACTTAAGCATCAGGCTTATAAATACATTATTTCAAAGGCTGCAAAAAAAGCTAAAAAAATAATCGCTCCCCTGGAATGCACAAAAAAAGACATAATCAAAACATTAAACATTGCTCAAGAGAAAGTGGATGTAACCTATGAAGGTTTTGATAACAATATTCAACAAAAAAATATCGATTTCTCAATTAAAAATAGCATAGAGAACGTTAAATACCTATTGTATGTCGGCAACGCATATCCTCATAAAAATCTAGAAAAACTCATTGAGGCATTTCTTGAATATAAAAAAGAAAAAAATGATAACAATGTTAAATTATTATTAGTAGGAAAAGAAGATTATTTTTATAAACAACTCGAACAAAAAATAAAAAGAAACCCAGACATAGAAATATTACACAATATTGACGATAATAATCTTTCATACCTTTATCAAAATGCAGTAGCCCTTGTTGCACCCTCTCTTATGGAAGGCTTCGGATTAACAGCATTAGAAGCTATGTTTAATTCTTGTTTAGTATTGGCATCTGACATTCCTTCGTTTAAAGAAATTTGCGGTGAAGCCGCAATTTATTTCGACCCAAAAAATACAGAAGATATTAAAGAAAAAATAAAAAAGGTGTATAATCTTGATACTCAAAAAAGAAAGGAATACATCCTCAAGGAGAAAAAGAGGATATCTGCTTTTTCTTGGGATAAAATGGTAAAAAAAACCCTTAAAATTTATGAAGACTGCAATAGTGTATGATAGGATAAATAAGTGGGGGGGCGCGGAGAGAGTTCTTCTTGCTCTTCACAAGATGTTTCCACAAGCTCCAATTTATACCTCTGTTTTTGACAATAAAAATGCTTCTTGGTCAAGTGTTTTTAGGGTTAAACCATCTTTTTTACAAAAAATTCCAAAAGCAAAAAACTCCCACGAATTATTTGCGCCTCTTATGCCTTTTGCATTCGAATCATTTTCTTTTGAAGAATATGATCTTGTAATATCTGTCACAAGCGAAGCATCAAAGGCAATAGTAACCAAGCCCCAGACTCTTCATATTTGTATTTGTCTTACTCCAACTAGATATTTATGGAGTGGATATAGCGAATATTTTAAAAACCGACTTCTTTCATTAATCTCAAAACCTCTTGTTAGTTATTTAAGATTTTGGGACAAAATCGTATCCTCAAGGCCTGATTACTACATAGCAATATCTAGAGAAGTTCAGAGCAGAATCAAAAAATATTATAGTCGGGACTCAAAAGTTATTTATCCACCTGTAGATCTAGCGTTTAGTAAGCTAGTGTTTAGCGTTCAGTATAAAGAAAAAGCTAAACTAAACGCTAACCAACTAGATGCTAGACGCTTCTCTTATTTTCTAGTAGTTTCAAGACTTGTTCCATATAAAAGAATAGATCTTGCAATAAAGGCGGCCAATAATCTTTCAGTTCCTTTAAAAATAATAGGGAAAGGTAGAGAGTTTAAAAAACTTAAAAAGATTTCAGGGAAAACAATAGAGTTTATAAGAGATGTATCTGATGATCAGTTAATAAATTACTATAAAAATTGTAAAGCCCTTATTTTCCCGGGCATTGAAGATTTTGGTCTCGTTATGGTAGAGGCACAAGCATGTGGAAAGCCTGTTATTGCCTTTAGAGAAGGAGGAGCAAGAGAAATAATTAGAGAAGGTATAACAGGGGAATTCTTTAATGAGCAAAACACTGAGTCCTTGACAAAAGTGTTGAAAAACTTTGACAATAATAGATATAATAGTAAAAATTGTATTGAAAACGCAAAACGCTTTTCATTTAGAAAGTTTGAAAAGGAATTATCCGGATTTATAAATAGCAAATTAAAAGAACGCTTTGATAAAGTTTAAAAATCTATTATAATTATTGTTTGTATCAGTATTTTATTTAGATTGGATTAGGGGCTGCTTATAAGGAGCAGATATACCCTTCTTACTGTATCCCGGTTTAATCGGGATCAGTTTAGAAAGATTTATGTCTTAAGCATTTTCAAGTGTAAAGGGTATATTTATCCGCGTAAATCCTGAAGATTTACTGTTGGGCTAATATAGTACGTCTTAATCTGTGTCATCTTAAGCCATTTGAAATACTTATAGTCATTATTTATATATGAAGGTTGTAATTTTTGCAGGCGGAGTAGGAACAAGGCTATGGCCACTCTCAAGGAAAAATAATCCAAAGCAATTTGAAAAAGTAGTCGGGGACAAATCAATGCTTCAAATTGCAGTCCAAAAACTTTTTCCCGATTTTACTTGGGACGATATCTACATATCAACAGGAAAACATTACCTGGAAAATGTTAAAAATCAGCTTCCGGAACTTTCCCTTCAAAACATTATTGTAGAGCCGGAGATGAGAGATGTAGGACCAGCTGTGGGTTTAATTAGTTCAATTTTTACTAAAGAATCTCCCACAGATCCTATCGCTCTTTTGTGGGGAAGCGACCATTTAGTTAAGAATGAAGAATTGTTTAGAAGAGCTTTAAAAGTAGCAGAGGCATTAATAAAACAAGACCCCAATAGAATTATATTTATTGGACAAAAACCAAGGTTTGCAAACCAAAACCTTGGATATATTGAATTTGGTGAGAAAATTAAGGAATTAGACAGTGTGTCGGTTTATGAGTTTAAAGGATTTAAGTACAGACCTGATATAGCCACAGCTGAAAAGTATATTAAAGACAATCATCATTCCTGGAATCTAGGATACTTTGTTACAACTCCTCAATTTCTTTGGAGCTTATTTGAAAGATTTTCTCCAAATCTTTTTACAGAACTCAAAAAGATTCAGGAATCTTATGGGACTGAGAAGTATGATGAGGTACTCCATAAAATATATCCTGCAATAGAAAAAATATCCTTTGATAATGCCATTCTGGAGAAGATGGACATTGGCTTTGGTTCAGTTATTTCAGTTGATCTTGGTTGGAGTGATATTGGAGCGTGGGAAGCTCTTAAAGAAGCATTGTGTGAGTCAGAAGATGAGAATGTAACAAAAGGAAAGCTTATGGTCAATGACTGCAAAGATAGTTTAATTTTTAACTACACAAATCAAATGGTTGTTGGAATAGATCTACAAGGACTTCTTGTTATTAATACGGAAGACGTAGTATTGGTATGTCCTAAAAATTCAGTTCCAAAGATAAAAAAACTAGTAGAAAGTTTGACCGGAACAGAACATGAGCATCTCACCTAAATATGTTTTACGACATTATAAAAAGAGCCTTAGATATTTTTTCCTCAATTATCCTTATTATCATCTTTTTACCTGTAATAATTTTATCTATTATTGCAATTAAACTTGATTCCAGAGGTCCATTTTTTGCAGATACTCCCAAAAGAGTAGGTAGATACGGAAAACTCTTTAGGATGTATAAGTTTAGGTCAATGGTGCAAAACGCCCACTCAATGTTAACCAATAGCCCTGAGAATTCAAGACTTTATGAGGAGTATAAAAAGAGTGGATATAAGCTAAGAAATGATCCAAGAATTACAAAAGTTGGAAGAACAATAAGAAAGTATTCACTAGATGAAATACCACAGTTTATCAATGTGTTAAAGGGGGAAATGAGTTTAGTTGGCCCCCGGGCATATTATGCAGATGAGCTACGTGATCAGCAAAAAAAATACCCCTATACAAAAGAAGCAGTAAAGATAGTGCTTTCTGCAAAACCTGGCATAACTGGTATTTGGCAGGTTTCAGGCAGAAGTGAAATTAACTTTGATAAAAGAATACAGCTTGACGCCAATTACGCAAGTAAGAGATCAGTCTTTTTTGACCTTTATATAATCTTAAAAACTCCGCTTGCAATGTTGAGTGGCAAAGGTGCAATGTAGCACTTGCAAAGCAAATCAGTTTTATGCTTTAATATTATTTGCAATATGGCAAAACCAGGGTTTGAAAAAATAGAATTTGGAAGTAACCAGGAAGAAGATAGGGAAATAAAAACGGGAAAACCCAAAAAGTCTAGTTTTTTTAGATCCAAAAAATTTATAATTCCGGTTATTGTTATTCTGGTTATTGGCGTTTTTTCAGTAATTACCGGCATAAAAGCTCAAAAAGCCTATAAAAGTGGTTTACAGCTTAAGAATCAAGCAAAAATTGCTTACGAAGCAGCAAAAAAACAAAATGTTGTTTTGGCAAGCGCAGAATTAAAAAAAACCCAACAAGACATAGACATCCTCCAAAAAGATATTGATGACATATCATATTTAGGTTATATCCCACTGGTAAATTACTATTACAATGATATAAAGCATCTATTAAATGCTTCTTCTTATGGAGTTTCAGCTGCGGTATTTACAGCAGACTCCTTAATTCCCTACGCGGATGTTTTAGGCCTGAAAGGAGAGAAAAGCTTTATTGAGGGGTCGGCGCAGGACAGAATAAGAATAGCAGTAAAAACTATGGGAAAAGTAGTCCCCAAAATTGACGAAATAGAAAGTGAGCTTACAAAAGCAAAGGAAGAAGTAGACCAGATAGATCCCAATAGATATCCAGATTTTTGGAAGTTTAAGACCATTAGAGAGCAGATTGTAACAGCCAGAGCACTTGCAGATAATGGAATTATTGCTGTTGAGCAAGGAAAGCCCCTGATTAAAGTTTTACCAAAATTATTAGGGGAATCAGAGCAGAAAAAGTATTTAGTCTTATTTCAAAATGACAAGGAACTAAGACCAACAGGCGGCTTTATAACATTCTATGCTGTATTCCGTGTGGAAGAAGGTGTTATCCGCATCGATTCCTCTTCTGACATTTACAATTTAGATAAAAGTATAAGATCACATCCTCCTGCTCCTGAAATAATTTTAGATTATCTCCCCAAAGTTTATACCCTCAACATTAGAGATAGTAATCTTTCACCTGATTTTGTAGAGTCGATGAAAACTTTCAATTCTCTTTATGAAAAATCTTCTATGAAGACAGACATAGATGGAATTATAGCACTTGATACAAATGTTCTTGTAAGCTTCTTGAGCATATTGGGAGAGGTAAGTGCAGGAGGAACAACTTTCCATTCCAAAATTGATAAAAGGTGCGATTGTCCTCAGGTTGTTTATGTATTGGAACAATTTGCTGATCAGCCTGTTAACCGTGTAAGAGAAGATAGAAAAGCAATACTTGGTGATCTGCTTTATGCAACTATGCAAAAGGCCCTGTCTAGTTCCCCAAAACTTTATTGGGGCAAGCTTTTTCAGCAGGCATTAAAAGACATAGAAGAAAAACACATAATCTTTTATCTAAATGATAAAGACGCTCAGAAAGGACTAGAGGCATTGAATTGGGCAGGGCGCATAAAAGAATATTCAGGTGACTATCTTCACATAAATGATGCAAATTTTGCAGGAGCAAAAGCAAATATGTATGTAAAGCAGTCAGTAAAAATGGAGTATGATATTGCAGACAACGGTGAGGTTAATAAAACAATAACAGTTACGTATAAAAATCCATACCCTCATTCTGATTGTAATCTTGAAAGGGGAGGGCTTTGTCTAAATGCTACACTCCGTGATTTTGTTAGAGTTTATGTTCCAAAAGGAAGTGTTCTTCTTAGTTCAAAAGGGTCGGAAGTAAAAGTTGGAACAAAAGAAGACTTAGGTAAAACTGTCTTTGAAGGTTTTTTAACAGTAAAGCCATTGGGGAAATCTGAGACCGTATATAAGTATAAATTACCTTTCAAGCTGGAAAAAAACTCAACCCTTCCTGTTATGATTCAAAAACAGCCTGGAACAGGTACTATTCCCTACCAAGTATATGTTAATGGGAAAAAAGTTGAGGCCTTTAACTTAATTGTAGATAAAGAATTAATCCTCAAGCCCTAACAAACGGTGAAATATTTAAAAGATACGGGTTTTGTAATTAAAAAAGTTAATTTAGGTGATGCTGACAGATTTGTAACAATCCTATCAAAAAATCACGGAAAAGTTGAAGTTCTTGCAAAAGGAGTAAGGAAAATTACGAGCCGCAGAGCTTCTGCCTTAGAACCTTTAAACCTTATAAAATTTCAGGCTATAGAAAGAAAAAAGACGCCCTTGCTGACAGAAGTAGAACTTATTAACCCATTCAGCAGTTCAAAAAATTCCTTATCCAATATAAGCTTAATATTTCTGGTTTGTGAACTAGTAGACAAGCTTTGTCCTTATGGCCAAAAAAACGAATCTGTATTTAACCTGGTAGGTCAAACATTAAACAAGATCAGTTTACAGAATATAAGCAGTACCATATTTAACTTTGAAAAGGAACTGATTACAATTTTAGGCTTTTGGGATGCAAATAAAGATTTTAGAAACCAGGATGATATTCAAAGCTATATTGAAAGCATCATAGAGCGCAAAATAAAAACAACAGTAATGTTTGGATAAACGGTAAAATGAAGCTCCACGGGCCAAGGCCCGTGGTATCTTCTCCTTAGCTTCGGCAGAGCGAAATTTTACCGAAGCCCTGGCGGAGGCGGATAAAGCAGTTTACTACTGTTCCCTGGATCTGCTATACTTTGAAAATAAATATGAACAAAGACAATACATTTGAAAAAGTTGTGTCTCTTGCAAAAAGGCGGGGTTTTATTTATCCCGGTTCGGAAATTTATGGTGGATTGGCTAATACCTATGACTTTGGCCCAAACGGTACAGAGTTAAAACGCAACATTATGAATCTCTGGTGGCAAAACTTTGTCTCTGTGCGTGAAGACATGTTTGGTCTGGATACAGCTATTCTTATGAGTCCAAGAGTTTGGGAAGCTTCAGGCCATACCCAAAGCTTCACCAATGTTTTGATTGATTGCACTAACTGTCAGTACCGCACAAGAGCAGATCACTTGATAGAAGACGCTCTGCCTGATCTAGGTAACGTAGAAGGCTTACCTCTTGAGAAATTAGATCAAATCATCGCAGAAAACAAAATTAAATGTCCTAACTGCGGTAAAATCGCTTGGACAAAAGCCCGCCACTTCAATCAATTATTTGAAACTCAAGTAGGTATTGTTACGTCTGGAAAAAATACAGTTTATCTAAGAGGAGAGTTGGCTCAAGGGATGTTTGTAAATTTCAAACAAGTATTAGATAGTATTCATCCAAAACTTCCTTTTGGTTTGGCCCAATCCGGAAAAGCCTTCAGAAATGAAATAACATTAGGTAAATTTACCTTCCGCACTCTTGAGTTTGACCTAGCCGAATTTGAATACTTCGTAAAGCCAGAAGAATGGGAAAAATGGTTTGAATACTGGAAAAAAGCAATGTATGAGTTTGCTCTGCGTTTAGGTTTAAATAAGGACCATCTCCGTTGGCGCGAGCATAGCAAAGAAGAATTGTCTCATTATTCCAAGCGTACAGAAGATTTAGAATATAAGTTTCCTTGGGGATATAAAGAAATGTGGGGTTTGGCTTACAGAACTGATTTTGATCTAAAAAATCATATGGAAAAGTCAGGAGCTGATCTGCGCTACATAGACCCTCAAACAAACGAGAAATTTATCCCTCACGTTGTTGAGCCCACGTTTGGTCTATCCCGCTTAGTTACAATTGTTATGATGGATTCTTATTGGGAAGATGAGGTAAAAAAAAGAACGGTTTTGAAGCTTGTTCCTCAACTTGCTCCCTACAAGGCTGCAGTTTTTCCACTTCTTGCTAACAAACCGGAATTAATTCAAAAAGCCCGCAAAATATTTGAAGATCTTAAAAGGAATTATAGAACAGCTTGGGATGACAGGGGCAATATTGGTAAGCGCTACGCGGCCCAGGACGAAATAGGTACGCCATTTTGTGTAACTGTGGACTTCCAAACCCTAGAGGACCAAACAGTTACTCTCAGGGACAGAGACACAACAGAGCAAGTAAGACTCAAAACCAACAAGTTAGGAGATTTCCTAAAAGAAAAATTGCAGGCCCAACAGTTTTGACGAGATATGATAGAAAATAGAAGGTGGATATTTGAAGGTAGAAGGTAGAAAGTAGATAAATTTCTATCATCTATTTTCAATCTTCAAAATACTATCTTCCACCTTCTATCGGCAAGCTAAATATAGCCATTGACTTGAAAGAAAACATAATTGTAAAATAGCATTATGCCTAAAAAGAGTATACTAATTATAGTTTCTGTTATCATTATTGTGCTAATGGGAGGTGCGGGTGCTTATTTTATACTGGGACAAAAGAGTACAGAACAGCCAGTTCAGGTAGAAGAAATTGAGGAATTAATTATTGAAGAGGTTAGCGCAGATGATATTGGGCTTGTTCTTACTCCTTCAAGAGATAATAAATCCGTAAAGATGGAAATCTCAAAAATCTCAGATATTTATTCAATTGAGTATGAGGTTAGCTACGAAGCAGAAGGTAAAGAAGGTAATGTCCCAAGAGGAGTTATTGGAACAGTAGAAGTAAAAGATAACAGTTTAGAAATTGAACGCGATATTCTGCTTGGCACTTGTTCTTCAAATGTTTGTAGATATGACACAGTGATTAGTGATATTAAGTTTGTAATAAGGATCAATTACAAAGACGGAAAAATTGGAAGCGTAGAAGAAGAGGTCTCTCTTTAAAGTCCCCAATTCAACTTTAATCCTTTAAACTTTTCACACAATTTATTTACTTAACTCTTACCATTTAGTGGCTATTTCCCTCTTGACTTTCCGTGAAAAGTATTCCAAAATGGAATATAGTGGTGATAGTTGGAAAAAAGTGGTGAATATGTTAATAGGCCAAGTAAACGTGAAAGTTGGAGAAAAAGGAAGAATAGCCTTTCCTAAGAAATTCAGGGAAGAGCTTGGAGATAAAGTCATTATTACATACGGATTTGAAAACTCACTAATGATAGTTCCGGAAAAAAATTGGAAATCACTACTTGAAGGCACAGAAAACAAACCTTTTATATTAAGCGGTGCAAGAGATACTCAAAGATTTCTCTTGGGAGGAGCGGCAACAATAGAATTAGATAGCCAGGGGAGATTTGTTTTACCTGAATATCTAAGAGATTTTGCAGGGGTAAGTGATGAGGTTGTATTTATTGGACTGTATAGATATGTAGAAGTATGGGATGCTAAAAAATGGACAGAATATAGGAAAAATATGCAGAAAAACATTTCTGAAGTTGCAGAAAAATTAATTGAAAAAATTGACGCGAATAAGTAAAGCAACTTAAACCGCGAATGAGTAAATAAAAAGGTGACTCCTTTTAAGAAAGAGAATGATATTTAACCATAAACCTGTTCTTTTAAAAAAAATCATTGAAAATCTTGATGTTAGAAAAGAAGGAAAGTATATTGACGCAACAATAGGAGGGGGAGGATATGCGGAAGCTATTCTTGAAAAAGGGGGAAGAGTTTTAGGGATTGATGCAGATCAGGATGCTATTGAGTTCGTTAAAAATAAATTTCAAATTAAGAATCAACTAATACTAGTACAGGATAATTTTGCCAATATCAAGAAGATTGCAGAAGAACAAGGTTTTGTGAACGCTGATGGAATAGTTTTTGATTTGGGATTATCAAGTTATCAAATAGAACAATCAGGTAGAGGTTTTAGTTTTTTAAGGGATGAGCCGCTTGATATGAGAATGGACAAGAGAAAAGAGATCAAAGCGGCCGACATAATTAATCAGTTCAGCAGAGAGGAATTATATGATCTATTTACTAAAATGGGTGAGGAGCGTTTTTCTTTACCCATTGCTAACAATATTATCAGGGCGCGTAGAATAAAGCCTATTGAAACCAGCCTTGAGTTTGCAAGGATAGTTGAAGAGGTAATACCAAGAAGTGGGAAAATACATCCTGCAACAAAGGTTTTTCAAGCATTAAGGATTATTGTTAATGATGAGTTAAAAAGCTTGGAGAAGGGAATAGTTGACGGTATAGACATTTTAAAGCAGAAAGGCAGAATGATAGTAGTAAGTTTTCATTCTTTAGAGGATAGAAAAGTAAAAGAAGAATTTAGAAAATATGAATATAAAGGCTTAGGTAATGCATTAAACAAAAAACCAATTACAGCAGATGAGAACGAATTGTATGAAAATCCTAGAGCAAGAAGTGCAAAGATGAGAGTTTTTGAAAAAATATGATATTGACAAACAAAGAAATTATTACAGTTTTTAGAGCATGCAGATTTTTATTTGTGAAATCAAGATGATAAAAAATTAGATGCTTATTGTCACATGAGAAAAATTAATATCTTAATATTCATGTTAATAGTTATTTCTTTTACCCTGGAAATAGCTAACATCTATCTTTCCAATAAGGTTACTTCAAACAGTATTTATGCATCTAAAATTGAACAGCAAATCAAGGATTTAGATAATAAAAATCAAATCTTGAAATCAGACATATTAAATTACACTTCCTTTGAAATGATAAGCTCCAGAGCCGCAGAATTGGGGTTTGTGGAAAATAAAGAATATATCACGCTTTCTTCTCCCTTGGATCTTGCTATAAACAGATGAAAGTTTTTTGGCTTAGACTATTATCCATAGTGTTTGTCTTGATTGCATTGTATCTTTTAATAATTATGCGGTTATTTTACTGGCAGGTTATTAAATCAGAAGACATTAAAGAGATTGGAAGAAGACAAAGCACAGAATCATTAGTGCTTCAGTCAAAGCGGGGAGAAATATTGTCAAGCGATAATTTTCCACTGGCAACAAATAAAACTACCCATAGAGCGTTTGCTAACCCAAAACTAATCAAAGACAAAAATTCAATATCAAAAGAACTATCAATCATTCTGAATAAAGATGAAGCAACTATTTCTGCTCTTCTTGAAAGTGATCTTTATTGGGTAAGTCTTGCAATGGGGATTAATGATGAGAAAAAGAAACAAATAGATGCATTAGAAATCCAAGGACTGGGTTTTCAAAGTGAAGATGCGCGTCTTTACCCTGAAGCCTCTATGGCAGCTCATTTAATAGGATTTGTTGGTAAAGATCTAGACGGTGAAGACAAAGGATATTTTGGACTGGAAGGATTCTACAATGCCCAGCTAGAAGGTAGACAAGGTAGGACATATGTTGTTAAAGATGCTTTGGGAAACCAAATTCTTAGCGGCATAAGAGAGGAAAGCAAAATTGACGGAAGAAATATTATTTTAAATATAGATAGAACAATACAATACTTAATTGAAAAAAGGTTAAAGGAGGGAATTGAAAAATATCAAGCAGAGGGGGGTAGTGTTGTTGTTATGGAGCCTAAGACCGGAAAAGTATTGGGACTTGCTTCCCTGCCAAAATTTAACCCCCAAACCTATTATCAGTATGAAAGTAAATCATATAAAGATCCAATTGTTTCAAGTCTTTATGAGCCAGGTTCTACCTTTAAAGTATTGGTTATGGCAGCAGGTATTGATTTGGGTGTGGTTAAACCTGAAACTAAATGTGACATCTGCAAAGGACTGGTAAAAATTGGAGAATATAGCATAAAAACATGGAACGATAAATATTTTCCTGACTCCACAATGACAGAAGTTATTCAACATTCTGACAATATAGGTATGGTTTTTGTTGAAAGAAAAATAGGGATTGATAATTTATTAAAATACCTAAATGTTTTTGGAATAAGTCAAAAGACAGGCATAGATCTTCAGGGTGAAGTTAGTGGAAGCATAAAAGATAAAAGTAATCTCTATCCCATTGACGCTGCAACTCTTAGCTTTGGACAAGGAATCTCTATTACTCCAATTCAACTGTTGACAGCAGTTTCTTCTATTGCGAATGGAGGAAATTTAATGAAGCCATACGTGGTAAATAAAATCATCAGTGATGACGGCAAGATATATGAAGTAAATCCTGAAGTAAAAAGAAAGACAGTATCGCAAAATACTGCAAAAATTATTACCTGGATGATGGTAAATGCCGTAGAACAGGGAGAGGCAAAGTGGGCAAAGCTCAAAGACTATAAAATTGCCGGAAAAACCGGAACAGCTCAAATCCCCGTAGCAGGACATTATGATCCTAACAACACTATTACATCTTTTGTAGGGTTTTTCCCGGCCCAGGACCCTAAAATATCTATGTTGGTTCTAATTAATAAACCTAAAGTATCAATTTACGGTTCTGAAACTGCAGCACCTATATTCTTTTCTATTGCAAGAGACCTTGTAGGCTATCTCAACATCCCTCCATCTTTTTGAGGATGAGTAAATTGAAAATAAGGTCCTATTCGCCTATAATAGTGCAAGGGTATTAAGATTAAACGGCTAACATAAGCTAGATAAATATGATTAGAAAGTTTAAAAATTTAGTTCATTTAATTCTTGCTTTTATAGCAAATATTATTTATGGATTTCCATCCAGAAAGATTTACGTTATTGGAGTAACCGGGACTGATGGAAAAACCACAACCACCAATTTAATTTATCATATTCTAAAAGAATCAGGCCAAAAAGTTGCCATGATATCAACTGTTGGGGCAGCTATTGGAGGCAAAACATATGATATTGGTTTTCATGTTACAACACCATCATCATTTGGATTGCAAAAATATATCAGAAAAGCAGTTGATGAGGGCAATAAATATTTAGCTTTAGAGGTTACCTCACACGGGCTAGACCAAAATAGAATTTATGGAGTTAAATTCCAGACAGCAGTATTAACCAATATTACCCATGAACACTTAGATTACCACCAAACTTATGAAAATTATGTAAAAGCAAAAACGAAATTACTAAAAAATGCAAAAACCACAATAGTTAATAGGGATGATGAATCATACATCAAAATATCAAATATTAAATATCAAATATCAAAAACACAAATCAAAAATCAAAAATTAATAACGTATGGAATAAAAAAGTCTGCGGATTTTACTCCAAAATCATTTCCTTTCGAGTCAAAATTAATTGGGGAGTTTAACAAATACAACTGTCTTGCCGCGATTGCCATGGTTAAAACTTTGGGTATAGATGATGAAATTATAAGAAGAGCAGTAAAAAGTTTTACTCCTCCGGCAGGTAGGCAGGAAATAATATATGACAATGATTTTAAAGTGATGATTGATTTTGCTCATACCCCTAATTCTTTTGAAAAAGTATTACCAGATGTAGCTAAAATGAAAAAGAACAGGCTCATTCATGTTTTTGGATCAGCTGGAAAAAGAGACAAAACAAAAAGACCTTTAATGGGCAAAGCATCCTCAAGGTTTGCAAACATTATTGTTCTTACAGCAGAAGACCCTAGAAATGAATCAATAGAATCAATAGATAAAGACATTGAGAAAGGAATTGATAAAAAATTTAAGCTTAAAGATCATAAAAATTATATAGATAAAGATAAAAAAAAGAATAATTATTCGATTAATGTTAGTAAAGCGGTAAAGTCACCTCGGATGGTGGCCGCGTTTGACACGGACTCCTCCGAGGTGGAGGAATTCAAAGTGCGCCCTGGGGAAGAACTGAATACAAACAAAAAAAATATTTATTTTAAAATTGATGACAGAAAAGAAGCTATAAATTTTGCGATTAAAATTGCCCAAAAAGGAGATTTTGTAATTATAACAGGCAAAAGCCACGAAAAATCTATGAATTATGGCAAAGGTGAAGAGGTTTGGGACGAGTTTGAGACGGCAAAAAAAGCTCTTGCAAAAAAACATGCCAAAACAACTTAATTTAAATTCTTAATATTATGTCAAAGAATAAAATTCATTCTAAATTATTCAAAAAATTCGGCAATATAGTCTTGCTTCACTCAACAAAAAAAGATGGTCCCATAGGAGACGCAACTGGAATTAATAATAAAAACTTAGACAAAATGTTATCCAAATTCAAAATAAATTCACATGATGTTGTTTTTATGGAGCAAGTTCATGGAAGAAAAATTAATATGGTTAAAAACACTAAAATAAAAATAGTTAAAAACGTAGATGGTTTAGTAACAAATAAGAAAAATATTTTTTTGTGCATTAAAAGTGCAGATTGCCTTCCAATTGTTTTTTATGAACCAATAACAAAGACTATCGCAGTGGTACATGCTGGTTACAAAGGTATTTTAAAGGGAGTCATTGAGAAAACAATAGAAAAACTTGAAAAGATTCAAGTCCTTGTTCAAAATGTCTACGTTTATATTGGTCCATCTATTGGCAAATGCTGCTACAGTGTTGGAAAAGATAGGATAATAAAATTTAGAAAAAAAGGAATAGCTGTATTTGAGAAAAAAGCAGATGATTATTTTCTTGATCTTAAAAACATTGCACACAGTATACTTTTAAAAAAGGGTTTGCAGAAAAATAAAATTGAAATATCCTCACTTTGTACCAAGTGCAGTAATTCCTTGCTTTTTTCTTACAGAGCTCACAAGACTGAAAAGAGATTTATTACTATTATTGGAAGGATATGATATTCTAGTGTTTTTGTATTTGCAAATGCTTATGATCTCACGGATTTAAATGTATCCGTGTTGTCCGAAAGATTAAGCATTGTGGATATCGCGGATAGAGAATCCGCGTGATCCAAAGACCATAATATGAGATACAAGTCGATCTATTTTATAGGGATTAAAGGAGTAGGCATGGCCTCACTTGCGTTAATAGCAAAGCAGGCAGGACTAAATGTTGGCGGAAGCGATGTAGGAGAAGAATTTATCACAGATAACATATTAAAAAATGAAAAAATTAGCTTCTCAGAAGAATTTAATAAAAAAAATCTTGACCATTTCCTGGAAAAAAACCATAAAGATAATACTTTGGTTGTTGTAACCACGGCTCACGGAGGGCTTGGAAATACAGAATCACAGTATGCCAAAAGTTTGGGACTAAATCTTATGACCCACGGGCAGGCAGTTGGATATTTTATGAAGGGAGACATCTTTAATAGAAATGACCTAATAGGAATATCAGTTTCAGGTTGCCATGGCAAAACAACAATATCTGCACTTGTTGCAGCAAGTTTAAGCAAGCTTGGTTTAGACCCCTCATATAGCATTGGAACAAGTGAAATATTTCCAATTGGTCCGGCAGGTCATTATGGGAAAGGAAAATATTTTATTGCAGAGGCAGATGAATATTTTTCAGATATTAAATATGATAAAAAGCCAAAATTTTTGTATCAAGAGCCAAAGGTATTAATAATTAATAATATTGACTATGATCACCCGGATATTTACAAAAGCATAGAAGAAGTAGAGGAAGCGTTTTATAATTTTACAGAAAACTTAAAGGATGACAGTTTGTTGATTATCAACGGAGATGATACTAGAGCAATAAAAATTAAAAATAAAATTAAAAGAAATATAAAGATTTTAACCTACGGTAGTTCTCAAGATAATGATTTATTTATAGATCACTTCTATCAATCTGATACAGCTTCTTATTTTAGGGTAAATACTCCCCAATTAGATCTTGGCGGATTTAGTCTTTCAATTCCGGGAATCCATAATGCAAAAAACGCTCTTGCTGTAATCTTGCTCTTAACAGAATTTGGCGTTCCAATTAAAAAGATTCAAGATGTCTTGCCATATTTTGGAGGCACAAAAAGAAGATTAGAAATTGTTGGAAGAACAAGTAATGGAAACTTAGTCATAGATGACTATGCTCATCATCCGGAAGAAATAAAAACATCCTTAAGCGCCCTTAAAGCAGTTTATCCTGGAAAAAAGATTATAACAATATTTCAGCCTCACACAATTTCAAGAACAAAAGCTTTCCTGAAGAATTTTGCCTTGTCTTTTTATACCTCTGACTCTCTTATCTTACTTCCTGTCTATGTTTCAATGAGGGAAGAAAATGAGCAGCAAAAATATCTTCAGGGAGAGGTCCTGGATGAATTTAATAGGCTAAACAAAAACATAATATTTTTAAAAAATTATAATCTTGTGGTAGAATACATAGGGAAGAATTTAAAAGATAAAAACACAATTATAGTAACCATGGGTGCAGGAAACGTGAATAGGATAGCAAATACAATTTGTAATAAATAATTATGAAAAAATATATTATCAATGGAGGCAATAATCTTAAAGGTGAAGTAAAAATCTCTGGTTCAAAGAATGTAGCGCTTAAAGTGTTGGTTGCGGCCTGTTTGACAGAAGAAGAGGTAGAAATTTCAAATGCTCCTTTAATCAGCGATCTTTATTCAATGATAGAGTTAATTAAAGAGTCAGGAGGAGAGGTAAAGCTTGAAGGGCATACGGTTAGAATAAAAATGGGAAAAATAAAATCTAGCAGAATACCTTTTGATATTGGCGCCAAGGTTAGAACATCATTTATGCTTATTGCTCCACTTCTTTTAAGGACAGGGAAAGCTATTGTGCCAAATCCCGGAGGCTGCAGAATTGGGGCAAGACCAATTGATAGGCAAATAGAAGGCCTTGAGCAAATGGGTACAAAAATAAGATATGATAGTAAGGATGGCTACTTTCATGCAGTGGCTGAAAAACTAAAAGGCATTACGTATAGATTTGAAAAAAATACTCACACGGGAACAGAAACTTTAATAATGGCAGCTTCTCTTGCACAAGGGCAAACCATTCTTCTTAATACTGCCCTGGAGCCGGAAATAGATGATTTGATAAACTTACTTAACAAAATGGGAGCAAAGATCAGAAGAGAAGAAGATAGGAAAATAATTATTGATGGGGTGCATAAGCTTCACGGAGCATCTATTAAAATAATGCCCGACAGAAATGAGCTTGTAACATTTGCGATTGCCTCTGCTTTAACGGGTGGAGAGATTATTATTAGAGGTGGGGATTTAAATAGTATAGCTTCCTTTTTAGAAAAATTCAATGAAGCTGGAGGAAAATGGGAAGAGGTAAATTCTGGTATCCGCTTTTTTTTACTTTCAAAGGAAATTAAGCCAACTAATATTACAACAGAGCCTCATCCCGGATTTATGACGGACTGGCAGGGTCCCTGGGCAGTTCTTATGACCCAGGCAAAAGGGGCCTCAACAATCCATGAGTCAATTTATGAGAATAGATTTAGTTATGTGCAGGAGTTAGAGAAAATGGGCGCGCAAATTATCCCTTATCATCCAAAAGTCAAAAATCCCAAAGAATTCTATAATTTTAATTATGAAGATAAAAAAAATAATCCAATGCAAGCAATAAAAATAAATGGACATTCTCAACTTCATAACGCTTTTATAAAAACAGCGGATTTGAGAGCAGGAGCAACTCTTGTCCTTGCCGCTATGGTAGCAAAAGGAGAAAGTGTTATTGATGACATAGGACATCTGGAAAGAGGTTATGAAAATTTTGACGGCAGATTAAAATCTTTAGGTCTAAACATAAAAGTATTACAAGACTAAAACTATGGATAAAATAAATTCAGATAAATTTTGGTCAATAATTCTAGCTGCTGGAAAAGGTAAAAGAATGCAGGCAACAATTCAAAACAAAGTAACTTACAAGGTAAAAGGTATTCCAATGATTTCAAGGACTATAGATATTATTAAAAATACCGGAATAAAAAATATTGTGGTTGTAGTAGGTTTTGCAAAGAATTCTGTTTTAAGGTTATTAGACTCAGACATTAAGAATATTGAACAAAAAAAAAGATTGGGTACAGGACATGCTGTTAAGATTGCGCTAAGGAAAATTCCCGAAGAGGCAGAGGATGTACTGGTCTTATATGGAGATGATTCATTCTTGTATTCTCCTGGGATTATAAAAAAGATGTTTTCCTTGCACAAAAAAACCAAGTCTCAATTAACCTTTCTAACTATCAGTGTTGATGATCCAACAGGTTTGGGAAGAATAATTAGAGACAAAAAGGGAAAAGTTATTGGCATTGTTGAAGAAAAAGATGCAACAGAAGAACAAAAAAAGATAAAAGAAATAAATAGTGCCTGTTATATTTTCTCATACCTTTTCTTAAGAAAATATATAAATAAGATACCAAAAAGTGAAGTTACAGGAGAATATTATTTGCCTGGTCTTGTATCACTGGCAATTATTAATTCCCAAAAACTTCAAACCTTTAAATTAGACAATTTAAACTGGAGAGGAGTAAATACACCTGAGGAGTTGAAACAGGCTGAGTCACTGATGGTTGTTTAAGTATGTTGTTTAATCTAGGCAAATATAAATTCCCACGATTTCTTCATTTAATAAATCTATAATATGAAAAATAATCATAAACATAATATTATCATTCTTCACGGATGGGGACTTTCTGGCAATAAATATAAAGATCTCAAATCAATACTTGAGTTTCAGGGCTATAAAGTTTTTATTCCAGATTTTCCCGGATTTGGCATAGAGCCATTGAAGGAGGATGGCTATCATTTAATAGATTATGCCAAGTTTCTTGATGAATATATTAAAAATAACAAGCTCAATGATATTGTCTTGATTGGCCACTCTTTTGGAGGTAGAGTGATAGTAAAATATATGGGAGAAGTAAAAGATAAAAAAATAGAAATAAAAGCAATTATTATTTCCGGCTCACCTCTGATTAGGCAAAAAATTAGCAGTAGAAAGAAAATTATAATTGGACTTTTAAAACCTTTAAAAATAATTTATAGCATTTTTCCTGAGAAAATATATAAAAATAGAATATCTTATTACATAAGAAAGCTTATCTATAGGGCAATAGGGGAAATGGACTACTATAAAGCCTCAAAAAATAATATGAAAAAAACATTTATAAATATTATAAATGAAGATCAGGAAAAGAATCTTAAAAAAATAAATACTCCAACTCTCTTATTATGGGGAAAAGAAGATAGGATTACTCCTTTAAGTATTGGAGTCAATATTCACAAAAAAATAGCAAAATCAAGGTTATCAATTATCAAAAATGAAACACATAAATTTCCATATGATAATCCTGAGAAGTTTGCAAAAGAAACATTAGCCTTTATGAGTTTACTATGAATAATTTAATATTTTATTTGACCTTGGCATTTTTCATTTTTTTTATTGTAAAAAATATTTTTTTCTGGACTTATCTATGGCAGTTAAAAGAATATAGACTTGATAGGCTGCTTGTTCATCTCAGAAGTACACAGCAGGGTAGAAGTCTTATTTTTGGATGGTTCAGCATAGCTAAGTTAGTTGCGGTTTTATTTTTCTTTGCTTCTATTTTTTCTCCCAACATATACAGTATTTTTCCTTACATAGTTTTTTTAATCTATCTTGGGTCTTTTTTAAAAGTCTTAAATGAGACAAGAACTAAAAAACTTAAACTTCCTGTACCAACATTAAAATCCTCAGCCATTTTTGCTTTGACTGCCGTTATAACAATAGGACTGGTTGGAATCCCATTACTGGATAAGTTTCTATGGTTAATTGTTATTGAAAAAATTTCAACTTTACTTATAGTTCTTTGGGTGGGACTGCTTTGGCTCCCGTCAGATTTCTATAAAGATATAGTTATTAATAGAGCCATTAAAAGATTATCAAACTCAAAGAAGCTACTAACTATTGGAATAACGGGAAGTTATGGTAAGGGATCAACTAAAAATTACCTTTCCACAATCCTTTCTTATAAATTTAACGTCTTAGAAACATATGGAAATTACAATACTCCTATCGGAATCGCAAAAACCGTTCTAAAAGGCATTACTGATAAAAAAAATATTTTTATAGCTGAAATGGGAGCTTATAAAAAAGGGGAAATATCAGAGATGAGTTCTATGGTGAAGCCCAAAATAGGAATTCTAACAGGCATTAACGACCAGCATATTTCTCTTTTTGGCAATCAGGAAAACATAATTGAGGCAAAATATGAACTTATAGATTCACTTCCAAAGGATGGTTTGGGATTGTTTAACGGCAATAGTAAGTATTGCCTAGATCTTTATAAAAAAACTAAAAAAAAGAAAATACTTTATTATGTAGATTATGATAATAAAAGAAATGTTGCAGCTGATATTACTGCTGACAATATTAAAGCAGACAAGTTATTTACCTCCTTCAGTGTAAAAACAGAGAACAAAAAACTAGGGAATTTTACCCTCAAGCTTATAGGCAAACACAGTATTGAAAATGTTTTGCCGGGAATTTATCTAGCTTCTTATTTGGGAATGGAAACTCAAGCAATAAAAAAATCAATCTCTAAAATATCCCCCACAAAGAAAACGGTGTATCCATATGTTAATGTTAAAAAAACTATATTAATAGATGACACTTATAATGCAAATCCAAAAGCAGTAGAAGCGGTTTTGGAATACATGAAGCTTTACAAAGGAAAAAAAGTATTGATACTACAGCCAATGATCGAGCTTGGAAAAAATTCCAACAAAGATCATTATGAGATAGCAAAGAAAATCGCAGAAGTATGTAATTATTTATTTTTAACAAATGACAATTATGTAGAAGCAGTTAAAAAAGGAATAAAAGAATCTGGAGGAAATTGTAAAGTAATATTAGATATCCCAAATAAAACAGCATCTTTTATCCAAGAAAATCTTGGCCGTAACGATGTGGTGGTTTTTGAAGGCAAAGAAGCAGGAATTCCATTGTCTCTTATCAGTCATGAGGAGGTTTAGATTATGTTTAAAGGAACTTTATCGCCAGGCTTATCCCCTAATCTACAAACAGAAGATCTTCTTAACAGTTTAAGAAGTATAATTTCTGTTTTTCATTTAAATCGGGGAGATTATGTGAACAAGATAGAAGCCTGGTTTAAATATAACTTTAAAAGCAATTATGCGTTTACTTTTTCAAGTGGGAGGGAAGCAGAATACGCATTGCTATCAAGCATTGGAGTTAAAGAAGGTGATGAGGTTTTAGTTCAGGCATTTACCTGCACAGCCGCAATAAATCCTATTATTTGGACTGGGGCAAATCCTGTTTATGTAGACATTGATAAAGATAATTACTCAATGAATCCAGAGGATCTTAAAAAAAAGATAACAAAAAAGTCTAAAGCGGTAATTGTCCAGCATACTTTTGGAATCCCGGGAAATATAGAAAAAATTAAACAAATAGCAAAAGAAAATAATATATTTTTAATTGAAGACTGCGCACATACAATAGGAGGAATATATAAAAACAAAAAATTGGGAGCTTTTTCTGGTGCAGCGTTCTTTAGTTTTGGCAGAGACAAGGCAGTCTCATCAATATTTGGCGGAATAGTAATAACAAATAAAAAAAGAATTGCACAGAGAATAAAAAAAATAGAAGATATTTCTCCTTATCCCTCACCTTTATGGACCTATCAGCAACTCTTTCATCCAATTGCGACTTATCTTGCCATCCTAGGTTTCAAAATCTATCCTTCTCTTGGAAAATTAATCCTATTTATTATTAAAAAATTGAATCTAATATCAAAACCAATAATAAGTACAATACAAAGTCCTTATGAAAAGAATGTAAAAATCAAAAAATACCCTAATGCCCTCGCTTATCTTTGTTATTCTCAGTTAACAAGGGTTGGACAATTTAACAAAAGAAGACTTGAGATTTATAATCTTTACAGGGAAAATCTAAAAAAATATAAATTTTATTTGCCAAAAGATGAGCATTATTATCTTAGAGTTCCGGTAATTGTTAGTAAAAATAGGAAAGAGTTAATGTATTTTTGCAAAAAGAAACTTGTATATTTAGGAGATTGGTATTCAAATGTAATTGATCCAAAAGAAACAAATATTGATAAGATTGGCTACAAACTAGGAAGCTGTAAAACAGCAGAGGAGATATCAAAAAAAATAATTAATCTTCCCACAAATCCAACTTTAAAAGACAGGGATGTTTATAGAATCATTAATTCAATAAAAGAATTTTATGATAAAGAAAATTAAAATTGAAGAAATAAAAAATAAAAAGCAATGGGAAAGTTTTAACCTCAGTGTAAAAAATCCTGGTTTTTTTCAATCATGGAATATGGGAGAAGTGCAAAAAAACAGTAATATTTATAGATA
>QZIP01000002.1 GCA_003599595.1 Candidatus Parcubacteria bacterium | reverse complement strand
CTATATATAAACTAAGATATAAATCTGTTGACCGTCTTTCATCTACTTTACTCCAGGATATTGACATTATCTGATCTTTTTAGTATATTACTTTCAATTCGAATTTATTCTGTGCGAGCCTGAGCAGTCAAAAGAGTGGAAAGGATATTTTGCTCCTCTTTGTTTTGAAAGCAAGGGCTTGTATTTTTTAGGAGAAAAGTTATGGATAAAAAAAAGATTTTTGTTACAAAAGAAGGAATGGTTGAGCTTAATAGAGAGCTTGAAGAATTGATCAAGGTTAAACGCCCTGATGTTCTGGAGAGAGTTTCTCAAGCCAGGGCAATGGGAGATCTTGCGGAAAATGCGGAATATGCTGCAGCCCGTGAAGAGCTAAGCTTAATTGATGGAAGAATAGAAGAATTATCTGAAATTATAAAAAATTCTCAGATAATTGAAGAAAGCCATGGCAATGGCAAAGGCAAAGGACAGGTTCAGTTAGGATCTAAAGTTACTCTCTCAATTGGAAAAAAGAAAGAAATTTTTACACTCGTGGGAGAGTGGGAGGCAGATCCTAAGGAGAGAAGAATATCTCATGAATCTCCTCTTGGAAAAGCGCTTATCGGAAGAAAGGCAGGAGAAAAAGTAGAAGTAGAAGCTCCAGCGGGAAAAGTAACGTATACTATTGTTGAATTAGACTAATAACTATGAGAATCAATCCGGTTAAAAGATCCAAGAAGAACCCTCTATGAGGGGTTTTTGTCTTGGCTAGTTAAGCATTTAAAAGTAGACTAACCCCTCAAAAGAGGGGTTTTTTAGTGGGAAAAAAGGAGTGAAAATTATGACTACATTAGAAAAAGAACAAAATTTCTTACTTGAACAGTCAAAAAGAGGATCTTTATTGGAGAAAGAAACCCTTTCAAATATTTATGTCTTGAAGTTTGGTGGGACTTCTTTAGGAACTGCGCAAGCCATAGAAGAAACCATAGGATTTATAAATTATCACCATAGGGAGGGAAGAGGGATTGTTGTTGTGGTGTCTGCAGTAAGTGGAATTACAAATGAATTAGTTTCAATAAATGAGGCAGTTAAAAGTAGCAATAGAGAACGGGCTGGAGAAACTTTTGAAAGTATTGTTAGAAAACATCTGGATATAATTCACGGTTTCAGTATAAATGAAGTGGGTAGGATAAGCCTAGAAAGAGAATTAGAAAGTTTATTTTGTGAGCTCTACTCACACATTATAGAAAATAGATCATTTTCTACCGAGCAGGAAGACAAAACCTTGTCTTTTGGAGAAAGACTTAGTGCAAGAATTGTAAAAGCAAAGCTTAGAGAATCTATGAGAAGTTGTGTTGTTGATTCCTTAGAAATTATTGAAACAGATGATAACTTTTTAAATGCCTCAGTAGATAATGAAGCAACCAAACTTAAAGCTAAGGGGAAAATAATTCCTTTATTAAAGAAAGGAGTGACACCAGTTGTTACAGGTTTTATTGGTGCAACAAAAGAAGGAAGGCCGACAACTTTAGGAAGAAACTCCTCTGATTACTCAGCTACCCTCCTGGGAAGCTCTTTGGGTGCAAGAGAGGTGTGGATTTGCAAAGATCCAAAAGGCATATATTTTTCTGATCCTAAATCTAATCCCAATGCAGAGCTTATCTTATATATCTCACAAGAAGAATTGCTTTGTCATCTTCAAAGAGCTGGAGATCAAGTTCTTTGTTTAAAAGCATTGCAACCAATCCTTGATACTGATATAGTTTTGAGAGTAAGAAGTGTCCATAATTATGATGATTTAGGGACAACAATAACAAGATAAATACTATCTCTTTTCTAGAGATAAAATAAGAGGTAAAATATATACATATGTTTTGGGCGGATAAATTATTAGAAAACAGAAAAGGAAAAGAAATTATAAATGACTCCTGGACGCCATCAGGTATTGTTCATATGGGATCTTTGAAAGGACCAGTTATTCATGATGTTCTTTACAAGGTGCTTAAAAAACAGGGTAAAGAAGTTGAGTTTATGTATGGATTTGATGATGCAGATCCCATAGATGGACTTCCTCCAGAACTTGTTGAGTCCCATTCAAAATACTTGGGCGTTCCTATTTATATAGCACCTTCACCAGATGGAAAAGGCTCTTTTGGAGACTATTTTAGTAACAAAATGAAAAAGCTTTTAGATGAATTAGAAATTGAAGCAAAACTTTATAAAACCAGTAATTTTTATAGAGAAGGAAAATTTAATGAAGCAATTAAATTTGTTTTAGATCACGCCGAGGAGATTAGGAAGGTGTATGAAGACATTTACAAAAAAGAAGTAAAAAAAGATTGGTATCCTCTTCAGGTTATTTGTCCAAACTGTGGAAAACTTGGAGCTACAAAGATTACAGCTTGGGACGGAAAAGAAGTAAGTTTTTGTTGCGAGGAAAACCTCGTTAAGTGGGCAAAGGGCTGTGGGTATTGCGGTAAAATTTCACCGTTTGACGGTTTGGGTAAAATGCCTTGGAAAGTAGAATGGGCCGCTAAATGGTGGACATTTAATATGACCATTGAAGGTGCTGGTAAAGACCATGCTTCCGCAGGAGGATCTTATGATGTTGCAAGAAAAATTTACAGAGATGTATTTAAAAAAGAACCTCCTCTTAAATTTGCATACGAACATTTTTTGTCTCATGGTAAAAAAATGTCTTCTTCAAAAGGAATAGGTATGACAGGAGAAGATCTTCTTGAAGTGAGTGGGCCTCAAAGAACTAGATTTTTAATGATAAAATCTCCACCCAATGAAGCAATTGAGTTTAATCCATATGGCACTGATGTCATTCCTAAATTATTTGACGAATATCAGGAGTATGCCCAGCATTTCTTTGAAAAAAAACAGGATGATTATGCGAGGGTCTTTGAACTTTCTCAAGTAGATAGTGTCAAAATGCCTCCAAAAGTAAGATTTTCCGTGCTTGCTCAGTGGGTGCAGATGCCAAATATGGAGCAGAAAATAAAAGAAGAGAGATTGGAAGAGTGGGCACAATATGCAAGAGTATGGGTAGAAAAATATGCCCCTGAGTCAGAAAGATTTACAGTACAAAAAGAAATGCCGGAAAAAGCAAAAGAGTTATCAGAAAAACAAAAAGAATATATAGAAAAAGCCGTGGAAATACTTGATGGGCAATGGCAGGCAGAAGAATTACAAAAAGAACTTTATGAAATTGCCAAAAACTTAGATCTTTCTTCTGGTGAGGCATTCTCCGCAGTTTATTTATCATTAATTGGCAAAAACCACGGACCAAAAGCAGGAGCATTAATTTTATCTTTGGATAAAGATTTTGTTAAAAAAAGATTTCAAGAGGTTTCAGGTTTGAAAAATGATAAAGATCCAGAATGTCCAGAAGGCTTGATAGAAGCATTAAATAGGCCTGAAATATTTACTATAAATCCAAAACTAAAAGAAAAGTTTCCGTCAATTAGTGTAGGTATAGCAATTATTAAAGGAGTTAGGATAGAAAAAGAAGATAAAAGCCTTGAGGAAGAGAAGAAAGAATTATTGTTGTCACTTGAGAGTTTAACAACTGAAGAACTTGGTGAGTATTCTGAAATTAAAAGCTATAGAAAATTATATAAAGAAATGGGAGTAGATTGGCACTCAAGGCGTCCAAGCCCTGAGGCTTTGTTAAGACGCATTGCTCTTAAAAAGGGTCTATATACCGTTAATACTTGTGTAGATGCATATAATTTAGTTGTTATGAAAAACAGAGTTTCTGTGGGGGCCTTTGACTTAGATAAAATTGCATTTCCCACTGTTTTAAGATTTCCCCAAGAAGGGGAAGAGATATTGTTGCTTGGAGAACATGGTCCTACAAAATACAAAGAAGGTGAGATTGCATATTTTGATAAAAATGGTGGTTATAATATTGACTTCAACTATCGAGATTCTCAAAGAACAGCTGTTCAGCTAGACACCAAAAACTTATACATTAACGTAGATGGGGTTTACGATATCACTCCTGACAAAGTTGAAGAAGTTTTAAAAGAAGCCTGCGAGAAAATTATTCAATATTGCGGAGGTAAAATAGAATTATTTGGAGTTGAATAAACAACATCTGATAGTTTAAAATGAAATAGAATTTAAAAGTTTTAAGCTGTAGTTTTGATATTTTATTATGATAGACATAAATTTTATTAGAAAAAATCCAGAAGTGGTTACTAAAGGGGCAATAGATAAAGGCATCGCCCTTGATGTCAATAGAATTCTAACACTTGATGATGAATATAGAAACTTACAAGCGAAAGTTCAGGGCCTTCGTGAGCAAAGAAATATTGCAGCCAAAGAAAGAAATGTTGAAAAAGGTAGAGAGCTCAAAGCAGAGCTTGAAGCAGAAGAGTCCAAGCTCAAAAGTGTTGAGGAAGAACGTAATAAATTATTGTTAGAAATCCCAAATCTTCCAAAACCAGACGTAAAATTGGGGGAAAATGAATCTGAGAATGAAATTATCACCAAAGTTGGAGACCTTCCTAAATTTGATTTTACTCCCCGTGATCATTTAGAGATTGGAGAATTATTAGATATTATAGATGTGAAAAGAGCCGCAAAAGTTTCAGGAACCCGTTTTTACTATCTTAAAAATGAAGCTATTCTTCTGGAGTTTGCATTGAAGCAATTAGCCTTTGAGACCTTGATTAAAGAAGGCTTTATCCCAGTTCTCCCTCCGGTTATGGTTAAGGAAGAAATTATGAGGGCCCTTGGATATATGGAACAAGGAGGAGAAGAGGATATGTACAAACTTGAGAAAGATGGCTTAGTACTGGTTGGAACAGCAGAACACTCAATTGTATCTATGCATAAAGATGAAATCTTAGATGTTAAAGATCTTCCCAAAAGATATGTTGGTTTTTCAACTTCTTTCAGAAGAGAGGCTGGAAGTTATGGAAAAGACACAAGAGGAATTATGCGCGCTCACCAATTCGATAAAGTTGAAATGGTATCTTTTGTCAAACAAGGAGAAGACGATAAAGAACATGAATATATGTTATCGCTTGAACAAAGATTTCTTGAAATGCTTAAATTACCTTATCAGATCTCAAAAATGTGTACGGGTGATTTGGGTTTTCCTGTTGCAAGAAAATATGATATCGAGGTTTGGATTCCATCAGAAGACAAATACCGGGAATTAACTTCTACCTCTACTACTGGAGATTTCCAAGCAAGAAGATTAAATATTAAGTATAGAGAAGAACAAGACAGTAAATATGTAAATATTTTAAATGGAACAGCTTTCTCCACAAGACCAATTGTTGCAATTCTTGAAAACTATCAAGAGGAAGATGGGAGTGTCCTTGTTCCACAAGTCTTACGTAAATACACAGGATTTGATAAAATATCTCCTAAAAAATAAAGTTTTTTTATAAAGGAGACATCTTTCATCATCATGAGTCTATCGAAGAGATCCTTAAGTAATTACCTTCTCTTCTATATATAAATTATTTTTTATTTTTTTACTGGTTCTAGCCTCATAATTTGTAAAAACTCTAGCCTCAAATATAAGAAAATAATAAGAAAATTAATTGTTAATTTTTATTGATTTTAAGCCTCAAACTATTACTTTTGAAGCAGAGTATTTTTCTTGACATTTATTACAAAATTCTTCACCATTAAATTAAGAGTTTTTTGATGGTCCGCCAAAGTTTAACACTCGGCTTTTCACTCCGATTGAATCGGAGTTCAGAGGTAATCGTTCATGCCTTGTGTTGTACTTTTTGGCGGACATAAGAAGCTCTAATACGAGCAAGCTCGCAAAGAGCTTCTAAAGGAGGTGATTCTGTCCATGGCAAAGAAAAAAGCAGCGAAGAAAAAGAAGAAATAACTCCGTAAGATCGGAGCCAGATTGGATTCGCATCGTAGCGGATACCAATTGATCAAATGGTATTCCCCCGCCCGCCTTAATAAGGCGAGGCGGGGTTCTTCTAAGATGACAATGAAGCCTCTAAGATAGCGATAATATTTGATTTGTGGTAAAATTAAAAAGTAGAAAACAGGCTTGATTTGCTCAGTTTTTACAATAAAGGCAGGAATATTTTATGCTTGGAAGACTATCCAAATTATTTGATACAAACGAAAGAGAAGTAAATAAACTGATCCCCATAGTAAATGAGATAAATTCCCTGGAAGAGCATGTGCAGAAGCTAAAAGACAAAGATTTTGTAAAGAAAACAGAGGAGTTTAGGCAGAGAGTAAAAGAGGGGGAGAATATTTATTTGCTTTTGCCAGAGGCTTTTGCACTGGTTAGAGAAGCTTCAAAGAGAACCGTAGGACTTAGGCATTTTGATGTTCAGTTCATAGCCGCAACTGTCCTGGCCCAAGGCAAGGTTGCAGAGCAAAAAACAGGAGAAGGTAAAACCTTATCCGCCGTCCCTGCGCTTTATTTGCATTCATTAACAGGAAAACCCGTTCATCTTGTAACAGTTAACGATTACTTGGCCAGGCGTGACGCTGGTTGGATGGGGGCAATTTTTAATCTTCTTGGAGTAAGCGTTTCTTCAATTATTAGTGAAAAATCCTTTGTGTTTGACCCTAATTTTACAGACGGTGAAGCAGAGGACTATAGACTTGTTCATTTAAGAGAAATTAGCAGAAAAGAAGCTTATCAAAAAAATATAGTTTATGGAATTAATTCTGAATTTGGATTTGACTATCTTCGTGATAATATGGTTTATGAAAAAGAGGAAATGGTGCAACCGGGTCATTATTTTGCTGTAATTGATGAAGTTGACTCAGTTCTCATAGATGAAGCCAGAACCCCCCATATCATTTCTGCTCCTGATGCAACACCTTCTCAAAAATACTATGAATATGCAAAAATAGTTGACAAATTAAATCCTACAGTTGATTACAAAATAGATGAGAAACTAAGAACAGCCCATTTGACGGATCACGGAATATCAAAGATTGAAACCATGTATGGAATTAAAGACATTTATGAAAAAGATTTTGATACCGTTTATCACATAGAAGCAGCCTTAAAAGCAAGAACATTATTCTCTAAAAACAAAGATTACATTGTCCGGGAAAATCAGGTTATACTGGTTGACGAATTTACAGGGCGGTTGCTTGAGGGAAGAAGACTTTCAGAAGGTCTTCATCAAGCAATAGAAGCAAAAGAAAATGTTGCGATTCAACAGGAGTCAAAAACACTTGCAACTGTTTCACTTCAAAATTATTTTAGAATGTATGAAAAACTTGCCGGTATGACAGGAACTGCGGCAACAGAAGCAGAAGAATTCCATAAGATTTACAAGCTTGACGTTGTTACTATTCCTACAAATAGGGACATGATCAGAGAGGATCTTTCTGATTTAATTTATAAAACTAATAGAGCAAAAATTACAGCTATCGTTAAAGAAATAGAAGATGCTCACAAAAAGGGCCAGCCAGTTCTTGTTGGTACTACTTCAATTGAAAAAAATGAAATCATATCACAGATTCTTAAAAGAAAGGGTGTAAAACATGAACTTTTAAATGCCAAAAACCATGAAAGAGAAGCCTTAATTATTAAAGATGCAGGAAAACTTGGCGCTGTAACTGTTGCAACAAACATGGCAGGCCGTGGTGTTGATATTATTCTTGGTGGTCAGCAGCCGTCTCAATTTGAAGTTGATTTTAAAGACAAATCAAAGAAAAAAGAATTTGAAAAAGAGTATAAGGAATGGGAAAAGGAGCATAGAGAGGTTGTGGAGGCTGGAGGTCTTTATGTTATTGGAACAGAAAAACATGAATCGAGAAGAATAGATAACCAGCTCCGTGGCCGCTCTGGAAGACAAGGGGATCCAGGGAAATCTGTCTTTATTGTTTCTCTGGAAGATGACTTGATGCGGGTTTTTGGAGGTGACCAGATCTCAAATCTCATGACAAGGTTTAACTTCCCTGAAGACACGCCTCTTACTCATCCTTTGGTTACAAAAGTTATAGAGCAGGCCCAAGTTAAAGTAGAAGGGTTTAATTTTGAAAGCAGAAAACACCTGCTGGATTTTGACGATGTTTTAAATAAACAAAGAGAAATAGTTTACAAACTTAGAAGAAGTATTGTTGAAAACAAAGAAGATATTAGCACTTTTGTCTTGGAAAAAGTCCAGGCAAGAATAGAGCAAGTTGCGGACTTTAATCTGTCTTTGACTGAAGCAGATCCATATCAAAACATTGTTGACGAATTTGTTAACATTATTCCTTTTGATGAAACTTCAAAACAACATCTTTACAAACAAATCCAGCAGATGCAAAACAGAGATCAGGTTATAGAGTTTTTAAGCGGAATTGTAGGGGAGCTATATGAGAAAAGAAATCAGGATTTTGGTAAAGATCAGGTTGAAAATATTTTAAGAATAGTATCCATTTCTACCATAAATAATCTTTGGATGGATCACTTGACTGCAATTGAAGACCTAAGAACAGGAATAGGCCTTAGAAGCTACGGACAAAAAGACCCGCTGGTTGAATATAAAAATGAGGCTTTTAGGCTTTTTGAAAGACTGATGATCTCAATAGATGATGAAATAGTTGACAAGGTATTTAAAATAAACATTGCTGCAATGCAGCCAAGAAATATTGAACAGCCCAAAAAAATATTCACTAACCAGCCTAAAGTAGAGATCAGCGGAAAAGCTGCAAATGAAAACCGAAACGAAAACAAAAAACTCGGAAGAAATGACCCCTGCTGGTGCAGCTCAGGTAAAAAGTGGAAAAAATGCCACTACCCACAAATTGGGTAAAAAATGGAAACTGGAGATAGGTCTGACACAATAGAAGAAATGGGCGATAAAGGCTGTTGTCTTTGAAGTGATTTAAAAACATTACTGCAAGATGCAAAACCATTTAACTTTCCTAAAAAAGTAGATGAGATAAAAATTGAAAATATACCAGTCCATTTGAGCAATGGTGAAACATTTTTTATACAAGAAAGCCTTGTAGATCCTCACGTTATTATCTCAGAGAAAGACCAAAAATTTATAGAAACTGTTGAAAAAGTAATAAAGGTATTTAAAGGAGAAACTGTAACTCCTGAATTAATTAGTCAAACAATTCATTCAATGTTCCCAGGCAGGGAAAATAGTTCAAATGAAATTAGGGAATTTAGGAGTTGGGCAAAAGCAATACCTTTGGGAGAATACTTTCAGCCAGTTGGAGATGTTCCCTATATGGCAGTATGTATCCATAATGCCCTTTTAGCTCAAGCCGTTGCAAGTTGTTACGGTCTTCACACATCTTTGCTAGAGTTTAGTTTTGACGGACAAAAAAGAAATGAAGTCATTGATAACGAAGTTGGACTACACGCTTCATTAAGAGTTCTTGATAAAGATAAAAGTGGAATGATACTTGATCCTCAGAAAGGCACATATGAACCAGAAGAAAAATACTGGAAAAGATTTATTAACCCAACTCTAATTCATCCAACAGTAGAGCCAGTAATATTTACCCCAGACAGTCAAGTAATTATCTCTCGTACTTAGTTTAAAAACTCTATTTATTTCTCCTTTATTCTTTTTTCTTTTCTGCTAAACTAGCGCAAGGTTAGCATTAAAGTTCATATTAATTATTTTCAAAATGGCAAAAAGCAGAAAGAAAACAATAAACTCTCTTTTAACCTAAGAATCCTCACGTATAAAGCTAATCTACCCTGGGGTAACCCAAATCCCCTAATTCCTATTCCCTAGGTGCACTAGCTAGTACACCTCCCAGGTGCACAAGTTATTTACGCGTTCTTATTCTTACCTTCTTCTTTCCTTTCTTTTATTTCTTTCTAAAAGATATATCGTTAAATATGTAGAATGAGAAGATTAAATACTGCAGATTGGATTTTTCTAATTATACTAGTGATTGGTGGTTTAAATTGGGGTCTAATAGGACTTTTTAATTTTGATCTGGTGGCATTTTTGTTTGGGGTAGACACTTTGTTAACCAACATCATTTATATCATAGTAGGAATATCTGCTCTATATGTTTTATTTTCACTATTAGCAAAAACCGCACAAGTTCCAAAAGAAAGATAGTCCTTCAGTAGTGTTTTTCATCTACTCTTTATTCTTTTAATTCCCTCTTTGCTTTGATAAACTAGGGGTAAAGATCACTTAATAGTTTGTACTGTTTAAATAAAATGTCAAAAGAAAAAAAAACAAAAAGTATTTCTTCCATTAAAAAATCCCTAAGTATGAGACTACACCCCCGGGGTGTGAAGCTGATTGATTATAAAAATCTGTTTAGAGTAATTAGTTTTAATCTGTATTTTTTCTTTGTTTTAGGTTTAATTCTCCACACTTCTTCCAATCCTCAAATATTTGGCAAATACACAATTAAATATTTTATTATTCTTTCTATCTTAATTTTATTGTTTACTCCTTTTCTAAAGCTCATTAACTACACTCTTAAAACCTCGCAGATTAAGTTAGTCAATAAAAAAATTACCCTAACTCCTTTTAAGAAAATTTTCGTCTACTTTTTAATTCTTGTTTTTTTTATTTTCTTGCCCCTGGAGACTTTTCTTAGAGCCAAAAACATCCGCTATGCAAAAGTTCCAGCAACTCTTTCAATTACTAATTTTCATCCCTTTTTACAACATCAACTAACTCCATTTGTTAACAAATACAACAAAGAAATGCACGTTAATTCATATGGTTTTAGGGCAGAGGAAATTCAAAAAGAAAAACCAAAAGAAATCTATCGTATTTTTCTTATGGGAGGATCAACTGTCTTAAATGTTGCTGTTCCGTATGAGAAAAATATAGCAAGAATTCTGGAAAAAATGCTCACAAAACAATATCCAGATAAAAAAATAGAAGTCATCAATGCTGGCAACGAGGGCTATACCTCTGAGCACACTTTAATTGACTACCTCTTCAAAGTAAAAGACTTTAATCCGGATTTAATAATTGTTTGGCATGGAATAAATGATATGACTTATTCCTGTACACCAACATATCAGTCATACGGAGAGTACAAACCTGATTATTCACATTTCTTAGGAGCTCTTTCTCAGGTTATGTTTGAGCGCTACCAACCAAAACCTTTAATTTCGGTTAACTTAATTTCGGGGGATTTTTTACTCGAATTTTTACAAAACAATCTCTATTCGGATGCAATGTCTTTGCTTAATAAAAATCCCAAAAAACGCCTTTTAACAAAGCCAATCGATAAACAGTTTGTGAGTGTTGTCTCCTATAAAAGAAATATGACTTCTTTGGCAAAAAATATAACCTCTGACAATACAAAATTAATACTCGCCAACCAGCCTTATTTATACAACCAAAAACTGGATAAAAGTGTAGATTGGTATATGCAGGGAGTGTGCTCAGATGGTAAAGCTCACCCAACTCTCGCTTCTTTAATTACAGGTATAAATGAATTTAACCAAACAACGGAAGAAATATCAAAAGAACAAGAAATTTCTTTTATAAACCTTGAGTCAAAAATTCCCAAAAGCCTTGAATATTTTGTAGATGATGTTCATTTTACAGAAAAGGGTAATCAGCTTACTGCCAAAATACTTTATGAGTATATTGTTAATGGTTCGATAATGAATCACTAGTAATTTGCCTTTTTAAATGATATATTTTTTGTAAATGAATTTAATTACAAAAAATATCAACATTATAAAACATCGTCTAATCATTATTGGAGAATTATTTAGCTTTCTCTGGTCAAGAAAACTTTGGTGGATTACTCCAATTATTTTTATTCTACTTATTCTTATGGAAATCATACTTTTTGGCCAAACAACCGGTCTTGCTGCCTTTATTTATCCCCTCTTTTAATTCTATGAAAAAAGTTATTAGAAAGTGGAAACAATTCGCTCAGGTTGTTGCAAAAATTCAATCTGGCATAGTTTTAAGTTTAATATATCTTATTTTTATACTTCCTATAAGTTTTTTTCTTAAAACATTTTTTAAAAAATCGATTATCAAATATCAATCTCAAAACTCCAGAAGCTACTGGATAAAAAAAGAAAACATTACTCAAGATCTAGCTTGGGCAAAAAAACAATGAGTCGAATGTCATTGCGAGGAATGAAATGACGAAGCAATCGCATTAGGGAGAGATTACTTTGCATTGAGCATAATCCAGTGTGCTCGCAATGACAATATTAAAAATATGAATATATTAGGAATTTCTTGTTATTACCACGATAGCGCGGCAAGTCTTATTAAAGACGGAAAAATTGTTGCAGCCGCTGAAGAAGAAAGGTTTAGTCGTCTAAAACACGATCCTTCTTTCCCTAAAAAATCAATCACTTTTTGCCTTAAAAAAGCCAAAATAAAAGCAGAGGATCTAGATTATGTAGTATTTTATGAAAAGCCATTCCTAAAATTAGAAAGGCTTTTACTTAATACTTTGTCTTACACGCCAAAATCTTACTCGTTCTTTAAGGAATCAATGCGGTCTTGGTTTTTTGATAAACTTTGGATAAAAAGTCATATTATGAATGAGCTTCAAATCCCCTCAGGAAAACTTCTTTTTTGCGAACATCATTTATCTCACGCCGCAAGTTCCTATTTTTGTTCTCCCTTTGAAAAAAGCGCAATTCTTGTAATAGATGCTGTAGGTGAGTGGACAACTACCAGCTGGGGGATTGGTAAAGGTAACAAAATAGAGCTCAAAGAAGAAATTAATTTTCCTCAGTCTTTAGGCTTGTTATACAGTGCTTTCACTCACTTTGCAGGGTTTGAAGTCAATGAAGGAGAGTATAAGGTTATGGGTCTGGCTCCTTATGGAAAACCCCGCTATGTTGATAAAATTCAAAAGCTATTAGACCTTAAAAATGACGGTAGCTACGCGCTTGACCTTAATTATTTTTCCTACCACTATTCTCCTCAAAAAATCTACACCAAAAAGTTTACTGATATCTTTGGAACTCCCAAGACTCCAAGTGATGAGGTAGTTTCTTACTATGCGGATATTGCCGCAAGCATTCAATTTGTTTTAGAAGATATTTTGGTAAAAATAGTAAATCACGTTCAGCAAAAATCAGGCCTTGAAACCCTCTGTTATGCAGGTGGAGTTGCGCTAAATAGCGCGGCCAATTGGAAGATTTTAAATAAAAGCAAATTTAAAGAAATATTTATTCAGCCTGCCGCAGGAGATTCGGGTGGAGCATTGGGAGCTGCACTGTGGGCATATTACTCGATTTTAAATAATAAAAAAGATTTTGTTCTAAATCACGCTTATTGGGGAGAGTCAGAATCGCAAAATCAAATAAAAGCATTTTTAGACAAAGAAAATATAAAATATAATTTTGTTAAAAATGAAGATGTTTTAATAGAAGAAATTGTTGATAAATTATCCCGCAAGCAAGTCATTGGTTGGGTGCAGGATGAATTTGAATGGGGTCCAAGAGCACTAGGACATAGGAGCATTTTAGCAGATCCCTCAAGTCATGAAATGAAGGATACAGTTAACAGCAAAATTAAATTCAGAGAAGGTTTTAGGCCCTTTGCTCCGTCGGTAACTCTTGAAGAATCACAAAATTACTTCTCGGTCGGCAGCAAAAAAAATCACCACCCATTTAAATATATGCTTTACGTTGTGCCAGTTAAAAAAGAAAAGCAGGAAAAGCTGGGAGCAATTACTCACGTGGACGGAACCGCTCGTCCGCAGTTTGTAAATAAAGAAACAAATTCCCGCTATCACAAACTTATAAGCTACTATGGTCAAAAGACTGGAGTACCTGTAGTATTAAACACCTCGTTTAATTTAAAAGGAGAACCAATCGTCAACACAGCCAAAGAAGCATACAACACCTTCATAAAAAGCGGAATTGATACATTGGTACTTGGTAAATTCATTGTAAACAAAAAATAATTCTATTTTTTTTGATAAATTTTATTAGATACTCTATTACTCTAGTGTAATAGAGTAAATTACTTTAATACTGTACTGTGTTTAAGTAATAAGTTTAACATTTTGTATCTTGATTATTAAATATTAATATTTTAAGCTATTAATTAAGATGATAAAAAAGAAAAAAGAAAAAGCACAAGAAATGCAGGAAGATGATTATTTTGACGATTGCCCAGTCTGCCAAGCAATGAAAAAGGCACAAGAAGAAAAAAGAAGTCCTACTATGTCTGAAATGAAGCAAGCATTTAAAAAAGCAAAAGAACAAGGGGCAGTTACTGGTGGTCCTCTTGTAAATGACGATAACTCCAACTAATATAACTAATATTCCCTAGGTGCACTAGCTATTTCACCTCCCAGGTGCACATACCGTGCATAGGCTTTATAACCCATAGTTAATTTCCTCTTGTCATCTAGTATTTTTCTGTGCTATTATCGCCCCACGACCAATCGTTTTGGATTTTGGTTAGGTCAAGCTCAGCTTGACGTTCTTTGAAAGGAGGAAGGGAACAAGAAGTAAACCATAGGTTCCATCGCTAATCCGTTCGAGTCACATTCCAAGAATTGAAGGAGGACAAGGTGAACTACAGAGACGTCTACGCAAGACTGGGTCTGACAGATCTGGATGATCCCAAATACCAGATTTGTTTGGCCCTGGACAAGATGAGTCGTGACCAGGTTCTCAGAACCTGCGAACAACTTGGTCCACATGTTGGCCAAGTCAAAATCGGTCCAAAGTCACAGCACAGAGACGGCGGACTGATGTTGGTAAGAGACGTTGAGGCAATACTCGGTCCAGGGCGTATTTTCTACGACGACAAAGTCAAGAATACGCCTGACGAATTGGGTGAGCTAGCCGCAGAGATGGCCGCCGAACCAGGCATCGCCATGTTCAACTATCATATCGACTCGGCACCCGAAGCTACAGCGGCCGTCATCGCCAACCGAGGAGACAAGATAGACCTGGGCTTGACCGTTCTCACCACTCTGAAACCAGCGACGGTCATTAAGTATTACAAGAGGACCGCGCTCACGATGGTCAAGCTCTTTGCCACAGAAGCGGCGGAGCTGGGAGCCAGAGGAGTGGTGTGTTCAGCGCGGGAAGCCAAGATGCTCCTCAGTAAACCCGCGACGGCGAATCTTCTTCTGGTAACTCCAGGGATTCGCCCAAAGTGGTCAGCCGTAGGTCAGCAGGTTCGTGTAATGACGCCCTACGACGCCATCCAGGTAGGCGGAGACAGTATGATTCTGGTGATTGGCAGTCCCATCAACAGTTCCAAGAAGTACGGCTTCGCCACACCTGTGGACGCCATCAAGGCTATCGTCGAGGAGATCTGGAAGGCTCGGGAGAGGAGGGAACGCTCCTTGGCACGGAAACTCGCAAAGGACCTTCCTGCTCAGCTAGCTCTGGCTCTGGTGAGGTGACCTGATGGCGCGCAAGAGAAGCTGGATTGTAGCTCTCCTAGTAGAGCTCGGGGCTTGGCTCAAAAACATTCACGTGGTTTTCACCAATGGCGGACATGGAGAAGAGTATGTCAACAAGGACGCGGTCTACCCATACGTCCTTGCTGTCAAACGTATCTGCGCCGAAATGGCCCGCGCGTTCAAAGACGATGCGGTAGAAGTAGTCGCAGCGCCGGCCGTAGGAGGTGTAGCCCTAGAACAGTGGGTCGCCTACGCCTTGAGCAAGATGACAGGCCGGCAAGTGCTCGGAGTCTATGTAGAGAAGCCAAGACATAGTCTCTGTAAAGCCAAAAAAGGTGAGCAGATTCCCTACACGCTGGTACTGGAAATTCCTTCGTCAAACGGCAACCAGACAGTGAAGCCGGTTACCGTTAGGGGAGTTTTACTACCAGAGCAGGAGCTGATCATCGAAGACGGCAGCAGGGTAGTCTTTGGCAGAGGATACGCAGACTTAGTTAAGGGTAGGCGTGTTCTAGTTGCCGAAGATGTGCTCAATACCGGTGGTACAGTGGAGAAGACTGTTAACGCAGTCGAGGATGCTGGGGGCCGGGTAGTGGGTGTCACGGCGGTCTTCAACCGCGGAGGCGTTACAGCCGAGAAACTGGGCGTTCCCGTACTCGATGCTATGGTCGATGTCCAAATGGAAAACTGGCCGCAAGGAGAATGCCCCCTGTGTGCCCAGGATGTTCCTATTCACACGGGCATTGGACACGGCAAGCAGTTCCTTGCACAGAAGGAGGCGGCGGCAAAAGCAGCCGCACGGTCTGCTTCATAGGCAGGATTAGTCGGGTCCAGAGGGGCGCCCGTTAGAGATCGCGCTTGCGATCTCAGCCCCTCACCCTATTTCTTTGAATCTTCAAATTTACCACATAAATACTTTATTTACTCAAATTATTCCTTCTCCTTTTAGGAGAAGGTTAGGATGAGGTCTATACGCAAGCTGTGAACATTTTTGACCTCACCCTTCCCTCTCCTAACAGGAGAGGGAGAAGAAGTTTTAAGGAGGAGGAGAATTAGGGAGCTTTATGAGTAAGTCACCGGATAAATGATATAATTAAGCTGATCATTAAATTTATAAACCCAGATGAAATCACATCAAAAGCAAACAGTAGCCTTAAGCTCTGTTTTTGCCAGTGCCGCGCTTACTGTGCTTAAACTTACCGCCGGCCTCCTTACCGGCAGTATCGGTATTCTCTCGGAAGCCGCTCATTCAGCACTAGATTTTGGTGCGGCATTAATCACTTATTTTGCCGTTAAATTTGCAGATAATCCTCCAGACAAAGAACACCCTTACGGTCACGGAAAAATAGAAAATGTTTCAGCTCTTATTGCAACAGGTCTTCTTTTTGCCACCAGTATCTGGATAATCTATGAAGTTGTGCAGAGGCTCTTGTTCAAACAGTCAGAAGTTGAGGTTACTTGGTACGCTATTGCAATCATTGCAATCTCCATAGTCGTAGATTTTTCTAGGTCCCGCGCTTTAAGCAAAGTTGCCAAAGAAACCAAAAGTCATGCGCTTGAAGCAGACGCTCTTCATTTCAGCTCTGATATTTTAAGTTCTTCCGTAGTCCTTATTGGTCTTCTTTTTGTGAGTGCTGGAATACCGATAGCAGATTCACTTGCGGCCATTTTTGTGGCAATTTTTATTGCGCTTATTGGTGTAAGGTTAGCCAGACGGACGATAGATGTTTTAATAGATGCGGCTCCAGAGGGTCTAACAGATAAAGTAATTGAATCAGCCAAAAAAGTTGAAGGTGTAATAAATATAGAGAAAGCACTGGTTAGACCGGTAGGAACAATAGTGTTTATAGACTTAGTTGTTAAAGTAAGTAGAACCTTAACATTGGAGTCTATTCAAGTCATTACAGACAGAATTGAAAAAAGAATCCGCAAAATTATTCCAGAGGCAGAAATGAATATATCTACAAAACCCCTATCTCTAAATAATGAAACAATAATCGAACAGGTGCAGATGGTTGCCCTAAACAATAAGCTTTCAGTTCATGATATTGGAGTTTACTCAGTTAAAGATATTAAGCACATAAGTTTTCATTTAGAAGTAGATTCAAAAATAACTATTGAAGAAGCTCACAAGACAGCAAGTAGAATAGAAGATGAAATTAAAGAAGAAATTGGAAAGGACATAGAGATAGAAATTCATATTGAGCCTGCAAGAGCAGAGGTAGTTGAGGGAAAAGATATTTCTAAAAATGAAAGATTGAAAATTTCAGAAGGAATATTAAATCTTGCAAAGAATTTAGAGTTGGTAAAAGATATTCATAATATTGAAATTAAAAAAGCCCAAAATAAACTATTTATCTCTTTTCATTGTAGATTTGATAACAAAACCTCAATTGAAAAAGTTCACGATTTATCAACAAAGCTTGAATACTTAATAAAAGAAAAAATTGATAACGCTCAAAGAATCGTAATCCACCCAGAACCCCTCAGTACATGAATTTCAAATTTCAAATTTCAAATTTCAAATACTAGCAATAAGCGAATAAACAAATATTAATAAGTCAAAAGTCAAAACTCAAAAGTTAGGAAGAATTTATTAATTGTCGCAGAGCGGCACAATAGTTTTGAGTTTTGAGATTCCCACTTCGCGGGGCGAGTGAGATTTGAGATTTTATGTTATATTAATATTAGGTATGATTTTAAGTAAACTTTTTAGAAAGAAAAAAAAGCCGCACTATCTTCATCTTAAAGACAAGTGGTCAAAGCGCCATGAAGAAACCGTCCAAAAAATAATAACTAACCACGCAGAATCACTAAATTGGTTGAGTAATACAAAGCAAATAGCTCTTGGTTCTCTTGGTGGCCTCTTACTTCTTAGCGCTCCCCCTACTCCTCTAAAGCTTCCCGCCACGGAACTTGCGCTTGCCGCTCCACAAAGAGATTATATAGAAATTGACAATAAAACATCACTGATAACAGCTCTTTTTGAAAAACTACCAAAAGAAGTAAAACCTTTAACATCTGAAGAAGAAAGGCAGGTTACTCAAATTCTTTCAGAAAAGTTCGGTCTTGTGGTTACTGCAGAATTGAAAGGAAAAAGGTTAGAGAGAAATTACGGTTTGATTGGCGCAGAACAGCATTTAATGCGTTTTACAGGAGATAGTATGAGTTCTCACTTTGATACACAGGAAGAAGCAAATTTGTATTACTCTTCAGGTATGGCTCCAGGACGGGGAGCTTGGGGATATTTTGTTCCACCATACTCACAAATGACGGAAAAAGATAAAATGAGAGAGAAGTATTATATTGCCGTACAAACATTTTTGTCCAAAGACTTTAATAAACGCTTTGCAGAGTATAGGGATTTTTATAAATTCAGAAAAATGCTTCTAGTAAATCCCTACACAGGAAGAGCAGTCGTTGCAGTTATTGGAGATGCCGGACCCGCTGTTTGGACAGGAAAACATTTAGGAGGTTCGCCAGAGGTTATGTATCGTTTGGAGCGCCAAGATGGAGCCAAAAAGGGACCCGTGCTGTTTTTCTTTATAGATGACCCAAAAGACAAGGTCAAACTTGGTCCAGTTGATATATAATAATAGTAAGTATAATTTTTAATTTTAAATTTTTAATTTTCAATGAGTATTACATGTTTAAAATTTAAAAATTTAGATTTTGGATTTGATTTAAAATTTATAATTTATAATTTAAAATTAAACATAAATAATATATGAGAAAGCTTTTTTATAGTCATTTGGTAGAAATAGATTCGCTCATTGTTGAGCTAAACAGTTTGGATCTTTCAGAAGAAGAGAAGAACCACCTCGTCTCCCTTGCTCATTCAAGCCTTGAACACACAATCCTAGATGCCATTCTTTCAGAGTTAAGTGAAGAAGATAAAAAGTTATTTCTAACCCATTTAGCACAAGAAAAACATGACAAAATATGGGAAGTATTAAATAGTAAGATAGAAAATATAGAAGAAAAAATAAAGAAAACAGCAGAAGCCCTCAAGATAGAACTACGCAAAGACATCGATGAAGCAAAGAGCAAGCATTAAATTATCAATTTCCAAATTCCAAGTATTCCAAATTAATCTCAAATCTTAGATCGCAAATCTCAAATTTGCATCGTAAATCTTAAATCTTCTAAAGTTTTTAGTTTTGAGTTGTCCCGATGATAGTTTTCATACGGGATTCCGCACGAATGGAATTCGTCGGAATAGTTTTGAGATTTGACTTTTGAGCTTTGAGATTCAGTCGATAAATTAATTAATCCTATAAAGCTTCTCTGTTATTTTATATCTAGTTAGACTATAATAAAGTATAACTGCCACTGTTCCCTATGAGAAACCAAACCGTGGAGTACCTTGTTTCAACAATCAATAAATCTGATAAGTTAAGTGAAAAAGAAAAAGAAGTATTAACTAAAAGGGCAAGAGGTGATACATTGGAAAAGATCGGTAAAAGGTATAGGATTACAGCGGAAAGAGTAAGGCAAATTGAAGAAGCTGCTATAATTAAATTTATGAAAAAAATCTATCAGCTCCTGCTTTTTGAAAAAAGTTAAAAATGCTAGTTATAGAATTACAAAATTGAAACTTATCATTTCTGTCACCGCGAGCAAATCCGATTACATTCAGTGTGTAGCAATCTGGAAAACTTGATCACTAGATTGCTTCGTCCTTTCAGTCCTCGCAATGACAAGGTTAGAGCTCTAATTCGATCAATATTTCACTAAATGAATAAAAAAGACCAGCTTGAAAAAATTTATAAAGAAATTGAAGAATCAAAAGATCTACAAGTTGGAGTAGATAATAAAATAGTGCTGGGAGAAGGTAATGTTGATGCAGAAATTATTTTTGTTGGTGAAGCTCCGGGAAGACAGGAAATAAAAGAGGGCAGGCCATTTATTGGAAGAGCTGGGAAGCTGCTTAGAAGCTTAATTAAGGAAATAGGTATGGATGAAAAAGAAATTTACATTACCAACTCAGTTAAATACCTTCCTTCATATGGCACGCCAAAAAAAATAGATATAGAAAAAAGCAGACCCTTTATTCAAAAAGAAATATCTATTATTAATCCAAGATTAGTCGTTTTATTAGGTAAAACTGCAATTGATACTTTGCTTGAAGATAAAGATATTAAAGTTTCTCAAACCCATGGAAAAGTTATTGAAAAAAAGAAAAGAAAATATTTTATTGCCTATCATCCCTCAGCTGCCATCCGTTTCAAAAGGTTAAAAGAAGAATTGGTAAAAGACTTTAAGAGCCTTAAAAAATATATAGGATTATAAAACTTGAACAAAAAAATTATTGTTCAGCCCAGCCAGTAAGAAAAAAGTAAGGAATAAGTTAGTAAAGAGTTATTTATGTTGACATCGGTAAAGTTTTTAATATAAGATGAGAAAGACTTAATCAAAATCAACAACACTCTTTAAATGTCAAAAGTACATTTTAAAAATTTTATTTGTTTAATTTCTCTTTTCTCTCTTTTCTTAAATTTATTTTCTCCTTTTATTCTTTCTCAGGCATTTGCAGAAGAGACCACTCCTGTCCCAACTCCTTTGAAGCAAGAAATTTCAATTTCCCCATCTCCTGCAGTAACGGAAATCCCACCCCCTTCTCCATCTATCTCTCCTTCACCATCTTCAACTGTCGGAATTGATGAAATATTAACACCCCCTTCGCCAACAATAAATCCTGAACAAACTTCTTCGTTAGAAGAAAGCATTTCAGAAGACCCAGTTCTTGTATCAGATCCGACTCCTTCTATGACCCAGGCAATAGAGGCTGCTTCTGCTCCAGAAGCAACACCCCTTCCTTCAGTTGAGCCTCAAGTTACTCCAGAAATTACTCCAGAAATTACTCCTCAAATTAATCCTACACCTAAACCGGCTTGGGTTTCCAATGGTGATAAAAGCTATGAAACTTCAGAAAACGTGGCACTTAACAATGAGTACGTTTACCCGGAAAATGACAAGGTTAGAGTCAGGTTTAATAAACTTCCTGAAAGCCTGGGAAAATTGGTAATAAAAGAAATAAAGCTAACGTCCGAACAAATGAGACAAACAGGGGCAATTACGGATATTGTCTATGATATAACCTCAAATATGGAAAATGGAACATTTGAATATGATTTAACCCTGCCCTTGCCAGAAAACATTGACAAAGAAAGTCTTAGAGTTAAAGCAATAGAATCAATGAATGAATTAGAAGATGCTCAAACAGTTAATGAGAGTACAGAGAAGTCTGAAAATACAGTTATAATAAAAGGTTTAAATCATTTTACAGTTTTTGTTTTAATTTCAAACCCTGCAGATACAGAGAATGGAATGTTGACAGTATCAAAGGATGCATTTATTCAGCAAGACTCAGGAGGTAATGGTAATAATGGAGCCTCGTCTATTTTAAATATCTTTTCCCAGTCCGTAAGCAAAAACCGCCGGATATTAGTTGAATTTGACCTTTCTTCTATTCCAAAAGGAGCAATTATTTCAGGTGCTACCCTTGAGCTAAAAATGACGAATGCTCCAGGAACAAGCCGCCAATATAATGTTTATAGAATAAATGACAGCTGGGAAGAGCACACAGTTACGTGGAACAATCAACCAGAAAAAGAGGTTTTGTCTACCGCTCAAACAGAATCTGGGACAACTGATAATGAGGTTTTATCCTGGAATGTTTTGGATGATGTAAATGCCTTTTTGTCCGGAATCCCTAATTACGGCTGGATGATCCAAGACAATACAGAAGACAGTATCAACACATATCTTAACCAATCAAGTTTTGCATCTAAAGAAAATGGAGCCGTCTCAAACAATCCCCGCCTTACAATAACTTTTGCCTCAATAAATAATACCACTAATTTCAATTCTCCTTCATCTCAAACAGCAGTTGATATAAATTCTGGAAAGAATAACGGTTATGAGGGTGCATCGGGTAATGCGTTAAGCCCAGGAGATAATAATTTTGCTGTTGATATGAATAGTGGAATAAGCAATAACGGAGACTGTTATAGTAACGGAGCAGATAAGCACATTTTTTATGACTATAATCTTAATGTTCCTTTTGGATCAACAATTAATGGTATTGAAGTAAGACAGGATCTTAAAATAGACAGCCTTTTAGATTCTCCGTTTTCATGTATTCAGCTTTCTTGGGACGGAGGCAATTCTTGGACACCGGGAAAGCAGATTAATCTGTCCTCAAAAGAACTAACTCCTTACTACTTTGGAAACTCAAGTGATGTTTGGGAAAGAAATTGGAATTATTCCGACTTTTCTAATAGTAATTTTAGAGTGAGAGTAGTAAATGGAGACAATAATATTTATGCTGCAAATAGGGATTTTAGCCTGGATTGGGTCCCTGTAAGAGTTTACTATGTAGTGGATGAGGCTTCTCCAAGTGCAAGTTCAGTTGTTGTTTCTCCAACAACTATTAACAGATCACTGATTGGAGCAGAGAATTTACATATAACAATAGATTTTAGCGAGGTAATGGATACATCTATTGCCCCAAACATAGTCTTTGATCCTCCCTTAACAGATGTTTTAACTAATCGTCAAGGAAGTTGGATAGATGGTGACACATATAAATTAACTGCTGATATAGTTGATTCTGGCGCGGTAGATATTGAAAATGTAAGTCTTTCAATTTCAAGCGCCAAAGATGTAGTTGGAAATGTAATGAATATCTATAATAGTCTTAATGCCCTTTTAATTGATCTTGTTGATCCTCAAGTTAATTCTTCTTGCCTTTCTGTCACAGGAGCAGGAGGAAATAGCGGGATTTTTAAAAAGGGTGATATTCCTATTGCACAATGGGACAACAGTAGTTGTAATTCAAATAGTGATATTGTATCTGTTGCCTTTGACATATCTGACTTTTCTTCATTGGCAACTTCTGTTACGGCATCAGTTGTTAACAATGTTTGGACAGCTTCTTTGCCGGCCGCTCTAGACTCAAAAAATAGTCCCAACAATAACATTATTGTTACAGTCACAGATGATGGGGGTAATTCTAACACAGTTAAAAGCACTAATAATTATGTAATTGATTCTATTATTCCATCTTTAACTAGCGTGTCTATCTCTTCAAACAATGTTAATAATTCTGACCTTGCAAAAGTCGGTGACAATGTAAATATTAATTTTACCTCAAACGAAACAATTCAACCGCCTACGATAGATATAGAAGGGCACCAAATAACGGCAGTAAATATAAGTGGAAACAATTGGCAAGCCTCTTACACTCTTCAAACAGAAGACATAGAAGGAGAAGTTGATTTTTCAATAGATTTTATTGATTTGGCAGGAAATGAAGGTGTAAAAATAACCGCAACATCCAATAGCTCATCTGTAGTATTTGACAAAACAAATCCCTCTACTCCGGGCGCTCCTTCTACACAAAATCCAACCAATAGCACCACTCAATCTTGGGGCTGGTTAGCCTCAACAGATAACTTAGGAATTGGCGGATATGTTTGGCGGGTACTGGGTTGGTGGGAGGGCAGCGTGATAAATAATTCGGTTAATAGCTTACTTCCAGAGGGAAACTGGAATTTTTACGTTAAAGCTCTTGACACAGCAGGAAATCAGAGCAGTGAATCTTCTGCTTTGGTAGTAGTTGATATGTCTGCTCCAAGTATTGCAAGTCTACTAATTAACTCAGGAAATCAATATACCAATAGTAGAAATGTTGCTCTTTCAATATCTGCAATGGATAATTTGTCAGGCGTTAAAGAGATGAAGATTGGTAATGGTGGCCCTTATAGAGATTGGGAAGATTATAACACTACAAGATTTTGGACATTGTCCGATGGAGATGGGACAAAGAATGTCTATATTAAATTTAAAGATGAGGCAGGGAATTATAATTCTTCTTACTTGGTAAAATCATCAATTATTTTAGATACGATTGCGCCAGTTGTTTCTGCTGGTCCAGACAAATTAGCAAATGGAATATTCACTCAAAATGCTACAGCAGGTGATGACATATCAGGTATCTCAGATTATGCTTGGAGCAAAATATCTGGTCCAGGTAATATTATTTTTGAGAATTCCAATGAAGAAGATGCAACTATTACAGCTGATACGGACGGAGTTTATCTCCTAAGACTTACAGTTACAGATGGAGCAGGCAATAGTTCTTCATCTGACATGACGTTGATCTGGGATCAAACAAGTCCAACGGTTACCAGTGTTTCATCGTCAATAACGGATGGAACATATAAAGAGGGTGAGGAAATTAACATCTCAGTTGAGTTAAGTGAGATAGTAAACGTGAGTACTGTAAGTGGACTCCCAAGACTTAAAATAAATCTAG
>QZIP01000050.1 GCA_003599595.1 Candidatus Parcubacteria bacterium | reverse complement strand
ACTAAAATACTTAAAACCAGAGGCTTTAGTTCAACTTGATGCAGACGGACAGGTATCAGCTGATGTTCTTCCGAAACTCTTGAACACTTTAGAAGATGGTTATGATTTAGCATTAGGGTCACGGTTTGTAGCCGGAGGTGCAAATAAACTTTCCGCCTTAAGAAGGCTTTTTAGTATGGGTGCTTCAGTTATTTGCCGGGTTCTTATGGGACCCTGGAATATTGGCGAGTTTACCAACTCAGCAAGGGCTTTTACTCCTGAATTATTTAATAAAATTAACTTTAACCGAATGCCTTGGAAAGAAAAGACTTTTATTGTTCAGCCGGCTTTTTTGAATGAAGCTATTTTGGCTGGAGCAAAATATAAGGAGGTACCGCTCGTTTTTAAAAACAGGGAAGAGGGTTATTCTAAGAATAAGGTTTTTAATTATACTTATGATGTAATAATTTATGCCCTAGATGCACGTTTACATAAATGGAACATTAATATACCTCTGTTTTATCTAAGCCGCAGAGCAAAAACCTTAATTAAGTTTGCCTTGGTTGGGTTTACAGGAACTATAGTAGACTTTTTATTTTATAAATTTTTTATTATTTTTTTTGGTTTTCCTCCTGCTACTTCCAAAGGTCTTTCAGCAGAAATTGCAATATTAAATAATTTTTCTTTGAATAATTTTTGGACTTTTAGATACCGTAAAACTAAAACAAATATTTGGCAGAAGCTAGGGATTTTTAATATTGTCAGTTTAGGCGGATTGGCGATTGGAGTTTTAATAGTAAAATTTCTACATACAATATTTGGTGATGGTTTTATTGAAGTCTTTGGAAGGCCTTTTGCATACAACAATTTTTACTTTTTTGCTACCATCCCTCCTGTTATGCTTTGGAATTTTATAGTTAACCATTATATTACTTGGCGTCATTCAAAATAGTTAACTCATTGAAGTTCTGTTTAAGTGAGCAGAAAAGGTCGATTATTCAACCATGAATGGACAAGCGATTACACACTTCCGCGGGGATAGAAAAATAGAAAGATAAAACTTAAAGGTTTATATATCTATATATTGGAAAATTATGATTGATTATCAATCTTTCTACGGTAAATTCTCCATTTTTTGTTTTCAATAAATCCAATATCTTCATAATTTTTTTTAACATACCCAAAAAAATAATCCAAGCCTTCTGGTGAATAGTTTTTATGTTTAAGCCAAGCTTTTCTTTTATCAGCGTCAATTGGTGGCACAATAGCATTTTTACTAACTCCTTGGTCAATTGTACTACCTGAAGCATCAATAATGATTTTAGGGTTGTTTGTCTCAACTTCTTCTGTAAATTCAGAAAATTTTGTATCATTTGAATAATTTAATGTAAACAAAGGATATTGAATAAAATATCTTGTAGGAGAGGGTCGTTGCGAAATAAAGTTGAGAGATGCTTCTGCTCCCCAAATTAATACATAGTCACCAACTTGAGTATTTTTCTTAATAAAATTAATTGTTTCCTGATGTTCTTGAAAATTATTGAAAAAGAACCACCTTATTTGAAAATTTTTACCAATAATTTTTTCTTCAATATTTCTATTTAACAAAAATAGAAGCTGAGGCGAACTGATAAGAATCATAATAGTTATAGTGATTGCTGTGTGCCATATCTTCGATATAGAAACATTTTGAAGTTGAATTAAAATAAAATAAACAAGTAGAGCAATATATATTGATAATAGAGGAAAAAGAGGTAAATAGTAGTGCTCATAGGCTCGTCCCGAAAGACTAATGAGGCATAGGTTTATTGGGAATAAAATAAAAGATAACTTGATGATACTTAGTTGGGTATAATCTATATCCTTTCTTTTTAGAAACAGATAGATGCTTATTAAAATTCCTAAAAAAAATAACAGAGTTAAAGTGGGATTTCTTTGTAAAAAGGTAGTAATTACAAAAACTCTTTTTGATAAGTCGACATTAATATAACTAAAATTAAATATTAAAGTCTGATCAATTAAATCAAAAAAGACACCATTTAGCCAAAAATATAAAGATACGAACAAGGGTATTATTACAAAACCAATCATAATAACGGTTATTTTTGTGATTACTTTCTTGCATTCTTTTATGGTTGATTTTGAAACTACAATATAGATTGCAATTGATAAAAGAATTCCAATTAGGTTTGGTTTTAATAAAAATATTAAACTATTAATTATTCCAAGTAATAAGTATGGTAAAAATCTTCTTTTTTGTGTATCTATCCAATAAAATAAAAACAAAGATGAAAAAAGTAAAATCAGTCCATATTCTTCTATCTGATTGCCGCCTTGTAAGAATTTTTCAATATAAATAAGCCATACAAATGTTGATAGTAATCCAGGTATAATACCAAAGATTTTTTTAAGAAGGAAAAAACTTAAGATAGCACTTAGAAAAATATTCATAAACTCCAAAAACCAGATTCCCCATAATTTTGGTCCAGATATTAATAATAATCCCAGCGCATTAATATAAAAAATTAGAGGTGGTTTATGCTCCCACATATCGCGGTAAGGTATTTTCCCATGTAAAATCTCATTGCCTATATATAAAAAAATTCCAGAGTCTCTTGCTGGAGTTCCCTTGTTTAAACTTGCGTTTAATATAAATAATGTAAGGAAAAAGAATCCAATTATACAAATTATACAAACAATAATTTTAGTATGAGAAAAATTTTTAAACAAAGAATTAGAAGAGTATTGTTCTTTAATTGAGTTATCAATAGACATTATTTATTAAAAGGGATTTTTTTAAAATAAAATATCCAGAGAAGATAGCTTAAAGATATTAAATTAAGTAAAGATGCACCTATAATTGCCCAAGTTGGAAGATGTAAGGGGTTGTCGGTTGGTAGAAGAAAAGAATATATTAGATTGAGAAGAAAAATTGCGTATATTGGAATTATTAATACGATTTTCTTAAAAGGTAGTAATGGTAGTATGGTTGTTAAAAATACTAATCCAAAATAAAGATGTCTTTCTCTCATTCGGGTTAAAAACATAAACATGGAAATATAAATAAGAGCTAGGGAGAATATAAGATAGTAAGATGCTAACTTTTTGCTTATAAGTTGTGGCATGGTTGAAGTTTTGGTCGAGAACCAATTAGTAATGCATAGAATTCTTCTGAATTTTAGATTTTTGTTTTGATTGGGTAAAGATAATAGACTTTTATTCTTTGGTGAAGAATTTAAGTGCTGGTGATAACGGAATAATATTCCTAAATAAGTAAGAATAAATAATATATTTCCCCAATTATAATATGAGAAGTTTAATAAAAGAGTGGAATCATAGACGTAATGATTTGTTTCTTGAAAAAATAAAGTTACCATCATCCATAAATTGAAAGAATTTAAAGTGGTAAAAGTAAACCAATCAGACATAATTGTGTATCTTTCGATTATGAAAATTATGATGTTGTTATTATTGGAAAAAGGCATAAAAAGCAAGATTGTAACAAGGGAAGGGATAAAAATAAAGAAAAAGATGTTTTTTTTTGTAATCTTATAGTTTAGTAAATATACTATATAAAACGGTATTATTAAGATAGCAATGGGTTTAATATTTTGGGCAATCGCAAAAAGTAAGGCAGAAAGGAGTGTCTTTTTTTGTAGTAAAGCATATACACTTGCAAAAAGAAAAAAAGTAAAGTAACTTTCAATCTGACCCCATAAGGTAGAATCCATTAAAAACACAGGATTAAATAAAAATAGCAATGAAGCAGAAATAGCTTTTTTAGCAGTAGTATATTTAAGGCAAAAAAGATATATCAAAAATCCAATTCCAATGTCCGTTGTCATAGACGGTAGTTTGTAGATTATTTCAGGTATTGCAAATTGTGGTATATGTGCAGCTAGCCAATAGAAAACCTTTCCGGTAAACCATAGTATATAAAGATAACCAGGGTGATAGTCTGCTATGGCGATTTGATAAAAATTCTGAAAACCATATCTTATTAAATCAAGACTCCAAAGTTGGTAAGTTGCTAGATCGTTGTAATAAGTTCCGTAGGGAGATAAAAATATACGTGATATAAAAGCTATGAGGAATACCCCAAGCATTTTTTTAGGTAGGCTTGTGATTTTTACTATCATGCTTATGGTTACCTAATATTTTAGTTAAAAAGCTGAGGATTTGGAATAGGGGCTGTGTTGGCAATTAAGAAATTTTGCGCATAAAGATAAATTGCTAAAATAACAATAAGAAGAACAATTTTAAACTCCTTTGACACAAGAACTTTTTCAAAAGCAATTAATAAAAATGGGAAAATGGGTAAAGAATATCGGCTAATATCACGATGGGCAACTAATGTGGTAGCAATCAGGTAAATGAAAACAAAAAAAGCCAAAGGATAAAGTTTTTGTTTAAATAACATTAAGCCTCCCAGGAAACCCAGTGTTAATATATATATAATATCTTCCAGCCAAATAGTTCCGACCCAAAATTGATTTTGGTTAAAAACCTGATATGGCGGGAAGGTAAGATGAATATTATCTCCGCTGTGAAAATAAGCGAAGAAGTCCTGGTAGGCTATGGAATACCAATAAAAGATCAATAGAAGTGTCAAAGGCATAAGCACTAAGGGGAAATATTGAAGTTTGGCTTTGAATAAATTTCTAAAAATGTTTCCCTGCTTGTTTTTAATTGTTTTCCATAAAATATAAAGACAAAGAGATAAAAAGAGTAGTATGCCCGGAGGACGGGTGAATTGGGCAAGTGCTCCAAAGGATGCAGATAATAAAAGCAGGGGATAGTGTTTTAAACTTTCATATTTAAGAAAAAAGTAGATAGCGGCAATTGTAAAAAAGATAAACATTGGTTCGGCTGATCCTACTGAATGAACGACTAACCAACGCGCCGGTAAGATAAGAAAAACTAAAGACAGAAACAGGGGGTGCTTGCTTAATTGAAAGTCGCGAATAAGAAAGTAAAAGGCTGTCGCAGCTGCAGCAGTAAAGAGCAGGGAGGTAAAAATCATTGATTTTAAAAAACCAAATAACGGGGCAAAAATTAAAATTGCCAGCGCATAACCGGGAAAGTGTGCAGCGTAGTAATTGGCAGGTAATGATTGGGGAAGTTGGGCAATAGCAGCTGGATTATAAAAAGTCTTTGCGATAACTACGTACTCTATTCCGTCAAAATTTCTATAAATAGTGCTAAAACCTTCACTAAAATTCAAACCAAAGAAGTTGGCGAAACGGAAGTAATGAGGAGACCACATTATTGTAGTGATAACCAACACTATAAAAAAAATAATGAAAATATCTTTTACTGTTTTTGAAGAAAATATGCTTTTCATATTATAGATTTGATGGTAGCATATTAGCATGAAGGTAGACAAACTGTCGGTCTTTTTTCCGGTCTATAACGAAGAAAAAAATATATCGGTTACTGTAGAAAAGGCAGTTGCGGTGCTTAAAAAACTTCCTCTTAAAGAATATGAAATTATTTTAGTAGATGATGGGTCTAAAGATAGTACTCCTCAAGTTGTGGATGAGTTAGCCCGGACTTACAAATTTACGCGCGCTGTTCATCAGGAAAATGGCGGTTACGGCATGGCTTTAAGAACCGGTTTTAGTAATGCTAAATACGACTGGATTGTTTATACGGATGCCGACGGGCAGTTTGACTTTTCCCAAGTTACAAAATTATTAGATAAAATTGAAAGCGCCGATGTTGTATATGGATACAGGATTAAAAGGAATGATAATTTAGTACGAATTGTTGCCGGATGGGGTTGGAAAATGACTACAAAAGTTTTATTTGGAGTGCCGGTAAAAGATGTGGACTGTGGTTTTAAGATTGTCAATAAAAAGGTACTGGACAAAATTTCTCCCTTGCAATCTACCCGAGGAGGTATGATTAATGCCGAATTAGTAGTTAAAGCGCGGAAGGCGGGGTTTAAAATTGATCAGGTGGGGGTAGACCACTTCCCGCGTATGTCCGGGAGGTCAACCGGAGTAAACTTCAAAGTAATTGTGCAGTCCTACCTTGATCTTTTTAAGTTGTGGTATAAAATCCGATGATTTCCTGGATAAAAAAAAACAAAGTAGAATTGTTGATTCTACTATTCGTCATTATCTCCGCGGCCTTTTTGCGCCTGTATAAACTCCCCGAATATATGACTTTTTTAGGTGACGAAGGACGGGATGCTTTAATGATTAAAAGGATATTAGTTGAGCATGATATTCCTTTGATTGGTCCTCCCACATCGGTCGGTAATATCTATCTCGGTCCGCTATATTACTATATGATGGCTGTTCCTATGGCTGTTTTTTGGCTTAATCCAGTAGCAGCGGCAGGGATGGTTGCTTTGGTAGGTGTGTTAACTGTAGCTTTGATCTATTTTCTTGCTCGTGAGTGGTTTGGTAAGGTTGCTGCAATTTTAGCTGCTTTTCTATATTCCATATCACCGATCACAATTACTTATTCCCGGTCCTCCTGGAACCCTAATCCTGCACCGTTTTTTACTCTTATTGCAATGTTAAGTTTTTATCAGGCTAGAAAAACCTCAAATTTTTTGTGGTTGGTTTTCACTGGAGGAGCAGTTGCTGCTGCAACACAAATGCACTATTTGGCATTAATACTAATTCCCGTATTTATTATTTTATGGTTTTTTGAACTTTTAATTTTTAAAAAGCAAAAAGAATTTAGGAATTTTGTTACCGGAAGTATCGGCGCAATTGTAGCATTTTTTATTGTAACCTTACCCTTGATTGTTTTTGACTTTAAACATAATTTTTTAAACTATCGTGCATTGAATTCGCTTTTTTTTAGTAGCGATGACACTATAAGAAGTGGTTTTTTGATAGATTTAGGTAAGGTATGGGTTTTATATCAAGATAAACTAGTTGGTCGTTATATTGCTGCAGAAGCCGGATGGTTGTCGCTTCTTATTTCAATTTTGGTATTGATTCCGATTGTATATTTGATAAAAAACAGACAAATGAATGATAAAAATTGGCCAATTTTAGCCCTATCTGTTTGGCTTGTTGTTGGCCTTCTAGGAATATCTTTGTATAAGCATGATGTTTATGATCATTATCTTGGTTTTTTAAGCCCGGTACTATACTTATTACTTGCCGGAATAATTGTTTTATTAAAGCCAAAGTGGCAGGTTATTACAGCTGTAATTTTATTGTTAGTGGTGGGTTTTTATAATTTACAAAAAAATCCCCTTTTATTTCCTCCAAACAATCAGTTACAAAGAACCCAAAATATTGCTCGTTTTGTCATTTCGGAAGCAAAAGGTGAACCATTTAATTTTGCTTTAATTGCTCAGAGTAACTATGATGCAGCTTACCAGTTTTACCTTGATAGATTTGGTTTTAAACCGAAGGCTGTTCCTGTGGAAATTACAAAACAGTTATTTGTGGTGTGTGAGGATGCTGTTTGTAATCCCGTTGGCCACTCTAAATATGAGATAGCGGCATTTGGTTGGACAAAGATTGAATCTCAGAAAGAAGTTGAAGGGGTGAAGATTTTTAAACTGGTACATAACCAGGAAGACCCTAATTATACTTTAAAATAGTATTTAGAGATTGCCCTTTGTTATTTAGTAGAGGTAAAATAATATAATGAATAATTTACAGATTTCGGTGGTAATTCCTGCATATAATGAAGTTAAAAATTTAAATTCAGGTGTTTTGGATCCTATTTACGATTACCTTAAAAAACAAGATTATTCCTATGAAGTTTTAATCGTTGATGACGGATCAACTGATAATACAGTAGAGTTGGTAGAGAAGATAATTAAAGATAAACCTGGATTTAAAATTGTTAAAAATCCACATGGAGGTAAGGCTTTGACGGTGATTTCTGGAATGCTTAAAGCCCGAGGTGAGGTTGTGATCTTTACTGATATGGACCAGGCTACTCCAATTAATCAGATAGAGAAAATTTTACCTAAATTTAAAGAAGGTTTTGATATTGTAATAGGCAGTAGAAGCGGTAGGAAAGGGGCGCCGCTAATAAGAAAATTGTCGGCTTGGGGCTTTAGTGTTGTGAGAAATTTAATGCTTGGGTTGCCATTTAGCGATACACAATGCGGATTTAAAGCATTCAGAGGTGGGTCTGTACAGCCGGTTTTTTCAAGAATGTTAAGTATTTGGGAAAGTATGAAAGCATCAGGCGCCGCAGTGAATGCAGGTTTTGACGTGGAGATACTTTTTCTCTCTAAAAAATTGGGATATAAGATCGCCGAAGTTTCTGTAGATTGGCGCCATGTCGGCACAGAAAGAGTACAGTTAGCAAGAGACACAATCGAGGCTCTTAAAGATATATTGAGAATTAGACTTGGTTCCATGATGGGGAAGTATGGTACTCAAATTTAAAGTTGAGAAGATCGGTTTCTGATAAAAATGTTAAAAAACCTTCTAGCAAAGTATAAAAAAGATTTTATCCCTATTTTTCTACTTTTTTTCTCTCTGCCCCTTTTTTTCTATAAACTAGGGCAATCATCATTAGTTAGTTGGGATGAGGCTTGGTATGCTGAGATCTCTAGAAATATTTTACAAACTGGGAATCCATTCATCTTGTATTGGAACGGTAACCCTTTTTACGATCATCCACCGGTAGTCTATTGGTTTATGTCAATCACCTTCAAATTATTTGGAATTAGTGATTTTTCAGCAAGGTTGTTTCCTGCTCTTGCAGGTTTTATCAGCTTATTTATCATATATTTTTTGGGTAAAGAATTGTTTAATCGGGTAGTTGGGTTTGCCTCTTCTTTAGGACTTCTTTCGAGTTTCTGGTTCTTATACCGAGCCCGTTCAGGTAATTTGGATGTACCTCTAACAATGTTTTTCTTATTAACTTTTTTGTTGTCGTTTAAAGCTATTAAGGATAAAAGATACTTAATCCCATTTTCTTTAAGTTTAGCCTTGTTATTCCTTACAAAAACTATGGTTCCTTTTTTAATAATTCCAGCGCTTGTTATTATTTTTTGGGGAAATAAAAATATTAAAATAAAAGATTTAAAGTTACCGGTTGTAATATTTGTATCTTTAATTGGTGGTTGGCTAATTTCCCAAGTAATGAGTAACCCAAAATTTTTTGATCGTTATTTTGAAATTGGATTGCCTGGTGTTGCTGTGGGATCATCTTTTACAGAGAATTTTGCTTTAGTAAAAACATATCTTCATTCAGGAATTGGTAAGTGGTTTTGGCCAGGTATTTTGGCAATATTACTGGGACCATTATTTAGACAAAGGAAATTTTATTTTTTTATTATTTTTTTTATTTCTTTTTTCGCTCCCTTTTTATTTTCTCATAGAGGACACATTTGGCACTTGATACCCCTTCATCCGATATTAGTTTTAGCTTTTTTTGGTTTTACTGATGAAGTTTTGAGACTAGTTTTTAAGAATAAACCCTTACCCTTTGTAAATAGCATATCATTTCTAAAGGTTCGAATTTTTACGAGTATTCATGCTTTCAGTAAATTACGAGGTACCCTCGCTCGAAATAACATAATTGCAGTTTTCGTGACACTGGGAATTGGTATATATTTTTCGTCTATCCAGCTTAGGCAGATGTGGTATCAATTTGTAGACATTTCAGCTTATATATCTGATGAAGCTATTCTTTCTAAAGAAGCTGGGAAATATCCTGACAAATTTTATATTGATGGAGGAGATTTTACCCCCGCTGCAGTATTTTATTCTGGAAAAAATGTAGTTAAAATTTGGGAAGGGGGATTAACAGAACTATTTGATGATGTCGAGACCTTTGTTTTAATTACCCATCAGTGGAGACTTGATAAGGCGCGTATCTCTAATGATAGATACCATATAATTAAAACAGATCGCGATAAAATTTTAGTTCTCAAAATAAAAAAATGAGTAATCAATTTTCAATATCTGTAAAAAGTATTTTAAGATATAAATCAGTCATTATTTTACTTTTTTTGCTATGTGTACTGTATTTTTCTCTTCGTTTACCAAATTTAACTTTACAACCTATTTTTGCTGATGAGGCGATTTATATCCGTTGGGCACAGGTAATGAAAGCTGAGCCAACACTACGCTTTTTACCGCTTTCTGACGGTAAAACACCTCTTTTTATGTGGGCGATGATGCCTCTCTTTAAAATTTTTCAAGATCCTTTACTCGCCGGAAGAATACTTTCGGTATTTAGCGGGTTCCTAACTTTACTGGGAGTGTTTTTTTTAGGATGGAAGTTTTTTGGTACAAAAGTAGGACTTTGGAGTGCCTTTCTTATTGCAATTACTCCTTTTATGGTTTTCTTTGATCGAATGGCTTTGGTTGACTCTCTTTTGGCCGCATTTTCGATCTGGTCTTTAAATCTAGTATTACTTTTAACACAATACCGAAGACTGGATATAGCTATATTTTTAGGTTATGCCTTAGGAGGAGGATTACTAACTAAAACGCCGGCGATGTTTAACTTGCTGATTTTACCTGTAACTTTAGTAGCTTTTAATTGGAAGATAAATAAGAGAAGTCTCATATTGGTAAGGACAATTGGTTTGTGGATTGTGGCAATAGTAACAGCGCTAGTTATATATAATTTATTACGATTGGGCCCGGGTTTTGAAAACCTTAACTCGCGAAATCAAGATTATGTATTTTCTTTTTGGGAATTAAAAGATCGTCCGCTGGATCCTTTTATTCCACATCTTAGGGATCTAACAGATTGGTTACCTAAAATGTTGACTTGGCCAATTTTATCCTTAGCTCTAGGAGGAGTAGCGTCTGTTTTTTATTTTAGGAATTATTATGGTATAACAATTGTCCTGTGGTTTCTAATTCCTCTTCTTGCAGAAATGATCTTTTATAAAACTTTTACAACTCGATATATCCTTTTTACCATACCGCCTTTGTTATTACTTGCTGGTTGGTTTATCTCTAAATTAGAAAATAGGTTTTTTCCATTCACATGGAATAAAATGTTGCTTGTGTTGTTTTTAGCAATGTCGGCGCTGCATATTAATTATTATTTATTAACAAATCCGGCTAAGTCTTTTTTGCCTCAAGAAACAAGAAGGGGTTATTTGGCTGACTGGACTGCGGGATATGGATTTAAAGAAATTGCGCAACAATTAATAAAAGAATCAAAATATGCATCAATAGTTGTAGGAACAGAAGGGACTTTTGGTACTTTACCTGATGGTCTTTTAATATACTTAGACAGTTATTTTCATCAAACAATAAATCCACGTATAAGTGTTCTTGGAGGGGGCGCGACTATTTCTGCTAGTTTAAGAAAAGCAGCTGAGGAAAACAAAACATATTTTATAGCTAATCGTTCACGTTTTTCTCAGTTACCTAAGGGAGTGACTGTAGTAAAGGAAATACCCAAAATAGTAAGTACTGGTATGCCTCAAGATGCAATTATATTTCTACAAGTTTTTCCTGAAAAGTAATAGTATTTTTAATCATGACAGAAAAGATAAAGTTCTTTATATCTAGTAAAGTAATATTTTTTTATTTAACAATACTTTTGATCGTCCCTGTCTTATTTCCTTTAATAAGACCTGGGTTTTTCCCAACTCAAGATACGATTCATTTACCGAGACTTTATCAAATGGATAAAGCAATAAAAGATGGACAATTTCCTGTTCGATGGTCTCCTGATTTTCGTTATGGAGAGCCTATCTTTAACTTTTATGCCCCACTCCCTTTTTATTTAGGAGTCCTGATACATAGTTTAAATATTAGTTATTATGAAACAACGAAAATTCTTTTTGGTCTAAGTTTTCTTTTTGCTGGAACTTCGATGTTTTTTTTAGGAAGAAAGTTTTTTGGTAATTGGGGTGGAGTACTTTCTGCTGTTTTGTATACTTATGCTCCTTATCATGCTGTCGATGTTTATGTAAGAGGTGCTCTGTCTGAGTCGTTTGCTTTAATTTTTTTTCCTCTAATATTTTTATCTTCTTTTTATCTTAGCTGTAAACCAAGTTATGGTAATTTTCTTTTTTTGGTTTTTTCTCTAGCGGGTTTATTTTTAACTCATAATATTATGACTGTTATATTTTTTCCGTTTTTTATCAGTTGGGTTATATTTATTCTTTGGCAACAAAAAAAAATAAATCTAATTAAATATTTTGTATTAGCGGTTATTTTTAGTTTTGGTTTAGCGGCTACCTTTTTACTTCCTGCTTATTTCGAGAAAATTTTTATTCGACCAGATGGGTTATTAGGTGTTTATTTTGATTTTCGAGGGCACTTTCTTGAGTTGAAACAATTGTTTTTTTCAAATTGGGGGTATGGTGCTTCTGTTTGGGGGAATGAAGATGGCATGTCGTTTTCTCTTGGAACAATCCATCTTATTATTTTTGTTTTAAGTTTTTCTTTACTGCTATTAAAAAGAAATACGTATAAGTACCTTCTATTTTTTTTAGGTTTTGAATTATTATTTTCTTTATTTATGTTACATAATCGATCAACTCCAATATGGCTTACTTTTCCAATTCTGGCATATGTACAGTTTCCCTGGAGATTTCTTGGAATATCTATTTTTTTTATTTCTTTTATTGGTGGATTTTGTGGTTATTATTTAAAGGGAAAATTAAAAGGTTTTTTAGTTGTGATAATTGCCATTATTATTTTAGCAAATATAAATTTTTTTAAGCCTGACTTTTATTATGATAACTTTTCCGATAAAGATTTTACTTCTCGGGCTGTTCTTTCTGAAGATGGTAGATGGCCAAAAGACTACGTTCCGGTGTGGGTAAAGAAAACAGAAGATGCAGTGAAGATGGACCCTCAAATTATACAAGGTAAAGCTTCTGTTTCAAATTTTGTTAAAACCACCAAAAAAGCTGAATTTAATGTTAAGGTAATTGAGAAAAGTGAGATTGAGGTACCAATTGCATATTTTCCAGGGTGGGAAGTAATGGCAAATGGCAAACATGTAAAGCTTGATGATTTATCCGAAAATGGTTTAATTAAATTTACATTATCCAAAGGTGAATATTTTATAAAATTACAATTTAAAGATACTATAGTAAGGATAATTGGAAATTTGACTACAGTTTTTTTTATTTTGTTAATAATTTTTTGTTATTTATACCAGAAAAAATTAACTAAAAATAATGAAAAAAAATAAACTTTTTTTATTTGGTTTACTATTAACGACGTCTCTTTTATGGCCCTTTTTTTACAGTACATATTTTACTCATCATGATGATGTGCAAGTCATTCGGCTTTTTGAAATGGACAAATGTATTAAGGATTTGCAAATACCTTGCCGCTGGGTACCTGACTTAGGAGGCCTTTATGGTTATCCAATCTTTAATTACTATGCTCCTTTACCATATTATATTGGCGAGTTTTTTTATCTATTAACAGGTAGTTTAATTATCTCTGCAAAATTAATGTTTATAGTACCTTTTATTGGTGCGTATATTTTCATGTATCTTTTAGGGAAAAAATTGTGGGGGGATTGGGGAGGATTGATTTCTGCTACTTTTTATAGTTTTGCACCTTATCATGCTGTTGTGCTTTATGTTCGAGGAGCAATGGGTGAATTATGGGCCTTAATGTTTTTCCCGGCAATTTTTTGGGCTATGTTTTGTTTAAAGGATAGAATGGAATTAATTAATGCTTTGCGCCTAGGTTTGTTGTTTGCTTTATTGATTCTATCGCATAATTTAAGTGCGATGATATTTATTCCTTTAACAGTTATTTTCTTGGGATTTATTTTTTTTATAATAAATAGGAAATTAAAATTTGTTGTTCTGATTATTTTTGCCTTCGCAATATCTTTATTAATTGCTTCTTTTTATCTTCTTCCAATGGTTTTTGAGAAAAATTTAGTTCATGTTGAGTCTATGGTAGGAGGATACTTTTCCTATACAGAACATTTCAAAGGAATCAATAAATTATTTGTTGAGAGAATGTGGGGATGGGGAGCATCAGTGAGAGAGATCCCTGGAGGAGAAAGAGATGGTATGTCTTTTCAAATTGGTTGGGTTCACTTATTTGCTTGGTTTGCGGCCTTAATAACGACACTTTGGTTGATATCTAAAAAGGACTACCGGTCAGGTATAATTATTTTTGCCTCCCTCATTATTTTATTATCAATTTTTTTAATTCACCCTCGTTCAGAACCAATTTGGAAACTTATTGAGCCACTTAAATATCTCCAATTTCCATGGCGTTTTTTAATGTTGGTTATTTTCTTTATTTCTTTAATTTCTGGAGCTATAATTTCTCTATTAACGTCTCAAAGAAGGAAATTTGTTTCTTTTGTTTTGATTGCTTTGGTGGTAGCTACAAATTTTTCATATTTTCGTCCAGAGCGTTTTATTCAAACCGACGATAAACAGATATTAGAGGGTGATAATTGGGATAAATTAATTAAAAGATCAATATTTGATTTCCTTCCTGTTTATGCAGAGTTGCCGCCTGCGGAATTAGCGACAGTACGATATGAAATTATCCAAGGGGATGTTGTAATTAATGATTTTAAAGAAGGATCTAATTGGATTTATTTTAAAGCTGACGCCAAAAACGATGTTAAAATACGTCTTTCTCAATATTATTTTCCTGGTTGGAAGATTTTAGTTAATAATAGACCTGTTTCCATTGATTATAATAATCAATTAGGATTAATGACTTTTTCTATTAATAAGGGGTCGTATGAAATAAGAGCAAAATTGGAAAACTCTCCTGTTAGGGTTATTGCTAATTTACTTACAATTTTAGGATTGATTGTAATGATTGTAATTTACTATAAATCACGATTGAGATAAAAGTTGATAGAATAGTGTGAAGGTAATATGGAAGTTAATAAAAACAGAAATCTTTCTATAGCGGACATAAAGCAGCGGTTGTTCTCTTCGTTCATGAGTTTAACTGCCCGGCAAGTAGCACTAAGGGCTATTAGTTTTATTTCTTTAAATATTATTCTTGCAAAAGTTCTACCGGTTGAAACATTAGGAGTCTTTAATGTGGCAACAGCTGTGATAACATTTTTTGCCTTCTTCTCTGATATCGGTTTGGCTGCTTCTTTAATTCAAAAAAAAGAGACTGTAACTCATTCAGATATAAAAACAGTTTTCACTATTCAGCAAACATTGGTAACTATTTTAAGTCTGGTAATTATTTTTGTTGCACCTTTTTTATCGGATTTTTATCGCTTGGAGGAAGGGGGAATGTGGCTGGTTCGGATATTGGGAATATCTTTCTTTTTATCATCTTTAAAAGTTGTCCCCTCCGTTCTTTTAGAGAGAAATTTACGCTTTCAACCATTGGTAGTGGTAGAGATTGTTGAAACATTAGTTTTTAATAGTTTATTGATTATTTTGACTTTTTTGAATTTTGGAATTTGGAGTTTTTCTTGGGCAGCGTTAGCAAGAGGCTTGGTCGGAACAGCACTGATTTATATTTTAGCTCCAGCAAAAATCGGCTTCACTTTTGAGAAAGAAGCGGCTAAAAAACTTCTTTCCTTTGGTATCCCTTTTCAGCTGAATAGTTTACTTGCTATGTTTAAGGATCGTTTGGTTCCTTTGGTTGTTGCCCGGATGATTGATCCTACCGGAGTTGGTTTTATTACCTGGTCTCAAGCGATGGCGTATCTCCCTTTAGAGTTAATGAATATGATGGTTCGGATTACCTTTCCAGCCTTTTCCCGGTTGCAGGAAGATAAGGAGTTTTTAGCTAAAGCGGTAGAAAAATCACTATTTGTTACTGCTTTGATGGTTTATCCTGCTCTTTTTGGCTTAGTCGCTATTTTACCTTCAGTGATTACTTTTGTTGTATCTTCTAAATGGCAACCGGCTGTAACCAGTTTCTATTTATTTTCCTTTTCTACTTTTTGGGCTGTTATTTCAACAACATTAACTAACACTTTAAACTCTATCGGTAGAATAAAGACCACGTTGAAGCTAATGATTATGTGGACCGTGCTTACTTGGACTTTGACTCCGATTTTAGTATTTTATTATGGTTTTATTGGCGTAGCAGTCGCGTCGTTTCTTATTTCTTTTACATCAGTAATAACGGTCTTTTTGGTTAAAAGAGTGTTAGCGATAAAGGTGTTGAACGCCGTGTTTTTACCGATTGCAGCGTCGGCTTTTATGGGTGCGGTAGTTTTTCTACTATCAGAAATTTTTATCCGTGACATAATGACATTGGTTGTGACAGTTTTGGCAGGAGCCGGAATATACTGCGGAACTATTTTTATTTTTGGGAGAGAGATTGTTATGAAAGATTTAAGGAGTCTAAGAAGTGTTTAAATATATTGTTGTTAATATCTTTTTTCTACTTTTTTTATTTTTTCCCAATTATGTTATTGCTGGAGTACAATCATCATTCATTACGGTGGTAAATCCAGTTCGAGGAGAAGAATTTTGGGAAGAGAAACAAACTGTTACGGAAGTTATCAAAGGACAAAGACAAATTATCGAAGAAGCAAACATTCCTGCAAGTTGGCTAATTCGCTTTGATGCTTTAAAAAACCAATCTGTTATTGAAGAACTGAGATCTCTTCCCCAAACCCATGAAAAAGGGCTTTTTCTGGAGGTCACTCCTTTATGGACAAAATCATCTGATGTTGATTATCGGCAGTCATTTGCCTGGCATTCAGCAGAAAGTGTTTTATTAACAGGCTACACTGCAAATGAGAGAGAAAAATTAATAGACAAAGCCTTTTCGGAATTTCAATCTATCTTCGGTTACTATCCTACTTCCATTGGAGCTTGGTATTTGGATAGTTATTCTTTGGAATACATGCAGGGAAAGTATTCCATAACATCGGCTTTAATTGTAGCTGATCAGTATACTACGGATAATTATCAGATTTGGGGACAGTATTGGAGCTCACCTTTTTATCCTTCTGCAAAAAATACTCTCATTCCTGCCCAAAGTAAAGAGGACAAGATTCCGGTGGTGGTTACTCAATGGGCTTCCCGCGATCCTGTTAACGGCTATGGTGGAGGAGTACAAGAAAGTACCTACAGCGTCCAGGCTAATGATTATATCGACTATCATGACCTAGACATTAATTATTTTTCTAAATTAGTAGATATCTTTACTCAACAAAGATACAATCCGGTTAATCAATTGGTAGTAGGTTTGGAAAATTCCTATTCTTGGAGTAAATATGAAAGTGAGTATTATAAACAGATTCAACTGATCGCCAAAAAGAAAACTCAAGGTTCTCTTCGGGTAGAAACTTTGTCGTCTTTTGCTTCATGGTATAAAGATAGTTTTCCGGAGATTTCTCCTGAACAAATTGTTATTGCCGATGATCCTTTGGGTAGGGGTGGCAAAGCTATCTGGTATATGAACCCTTACTATCGAGTAGGTTGGTTTTATAATAATGAAGGTAGTGTTATTCGTGACTTAAGACAATATGTCCAAGGCCAAGTAGAACCTTGTTATGATAAAGTTTGTCCTTCGGTTAATTTTGCCACCTTTGCCACGCGTGTTTTAGATGATGTTACTTATAATCAAAAATTATTAATTGATCAAGGAAAAATTACAGATTTTTCAATTACAAAATTGAAGGATTATTTTGTAATAAGTTATTTAAATGAGGCAGGGAAGCAGAGAGATATACAATTTATGCCCAGGGATATCTCTATTAATGGCCGTATTAGTTCGATTGATGGACTAATTATGGAAACTCAAAATTCATACAAAGACGGCCAGGAAAAAATTCACTTAACTTCCGGATCAACTGAAAAATTTAAAGAAACTTTTTTTGAGTTTATTTTTAAAGTGGTAAGTTTTGTAATCTTTGTTGGATTTGTTTTTTTGGTTCCGGGGTATATATTTGTTAAAAAGCTGAAACAAAAAGAAAAAAGCTTTAATATTTTTGTTTCAATCAGCCTAGGTTTAGTTGGGTTAACATTAATGTCTTTAATTGGGGGATATTTAAAAATGTTTGGGTTAATTTGGGTTTACATAGCTGTTCTTGTAGTGGCCTTTATTTTCCAAAAAAATTATAAAGACATTCAACCTGTGTTGTTTGTTAAAAATATATATCGGTCTTTGTTTTTTATGATATTAATAATATTAGGAACGATATTCCAGAATATTGGAACTGCCAGGTCGGGATGGGTATATGATTTAGGAGTAGGATACTGGGGGCCGACGGGACATGATGGTATATGGCATCAGGCGTTGATCAACCAATTAACCCTGAAGGTGCCACCCGATAATCCCGGCTTTGCCGGAGTGTCTTTGTCAAACTATCATTATTTTTTTGATTTATTAGTAGCAGCAAGTTTTAAAATAACAGGCATTCCTATTAACGACCTCTTATATCGCCTTTATCCAATACTATTTTCTTTATTATTAGGATTGGGGGTTTATGTATTAGTAAATCGTCTTTTTCAAAACAAGTTAGCAACTTTTATATCACTATTCTTTATTTACTTTGGTGGAAGTTTTGGTTGGATAGTAGAGTTTATCAAAACAAAGAGCATCTGGGGTGGGGAATCGGCTTTTTGGGCTAATCAACCAGTATCAATGAACTTGAATCCTCCTTTTGCGATTTCTTTGGTTTTACTAACGGCGTTTTTGCTTGTTTTTAATGTATTTATCAAAGAAAAAAATAAAACTTCTTATTTAATTTTGATACTTCTAGCTGGTTTGTTAATTGAATTTAAAGTTTATGCAGGCATTTTAGTATTAGCCGGCTTAGGTTTAGTGGCTTTTATTAAAATTATACAAAAGGAGATTAGTTATCTGGTGGTATTTGTTGGCTCGTTGTTGGTGAGTTTGATTGTGTTTTTACCGCAAGATAAAGGAGCAGAAGGATTATTAGTTTTATCCCCATTTTGGTTCATACACACAATGATCGATTTTACTGACAGGGTAGGATGGGTTAGGCTATCTATGGGTCGTGAAGCTTACGTCGCGAGAGGAGAATGGTTGAAATTTTTCTTTGTGGAAGGTTTGGGGTTGTTAATATTTACTATTGGTAATTTAGGGATGAGAGTTTTGGGTTTGAGCGTATTTATCTCGAATGTCAGAAGAAGGATTAGTGGTGAAGAAACGCTGATGTATGGAGTAATAACTCTTGCCTCATTTATAATTCCTTTATTTTTTGTTCAAAAAGGTAATACCTGGAACTCAATTCAGTTTATATACTATTTTATGTTTATAATGGCACTTTTTACCGGAGGGGTGGTGACTGGGTTTTATCAAAGATGTGGCAAAGTAACAGGATCGATAATAATTATCTTAATTCTCGCCATAACACCAATTAGTGCACTGGCAACTTTTAAAGGTTATTTTTCAAATTTTCCCCATGCGAGATTAACTGCTAATGAGTTAGAAGCTTTAACCTTTTTACATTCTCAACCTCAAGGAATTGTGCTTACTGTTCCATATGATAAAAATTTAAGGTTGAAATTTGCCGAACCTTATCCTTTGATGGTTTATGAAACCTCCGCTTATGTATCAGCTTTTTCCGGTAAACCTACTTTTATAGAAGATGAAATTCAGCAGGAGATTTTGCAAATAGATTATAAAAAACGCTTGGTTGAAGCAAAGAATTTTTTTTCGGGAAAAGATCTGATTTGGTCTAAAGAGTTCCTTAAAAAGAATAATATAAAATATTTATATATCCCGAAGATTTTTAATATTGCTTTACCTGATAAGAGATTGGAGTTAATATTAATTTTTAACAATAATGAGGTGGAGATAATGGAGGTATCATAATCACCCAGAGAAAAACTACTTTAAAAAATGATTATTGAATATTAATTAATTATGAATTTTATAAATTATATATACAAGTTAAAATTGATTATTAAAAATACGAAAGTGATAATCTTAACTATTATTTTAGTCTCTTTTGTATTGCGGTTTGCTAATATTACCAGTAGTCCTCCTGCTCTTTATGGAGATGAGTTGACAATGGTTTATGATGCGTATTCTATACTTCATACTGGGTATGATCAAACTGGTCAATTTTTACCACTAACATTTTCTATGGGAGCAGGTCGTCCTGCAGGGTATGTGTACTTCTCAATACCTTTTGTTGCTTTATTTGGTCCAACTGCTATAGGAGTTAGGATGCTTTCTGTTTTATCAGGGGTAGGGATAACCTTTCTTATGTATTTATTAGGTCGAAAATTATTTTCAGAGAAACTTGGCATTATTGCAGCAGCACTTTTAGCTATTTCTATGTGGGATATTTCTTTAAGCAGAGGCGGTTTTGAAGCCCATTTTGCCCTATTTCTAATGCTTTTAGGAACATATTTATATTTACTTTTTTCACAAAGACCACTGTTATTAATTATTTCAGCGTTTAGTTTTGGATTAGCTGTACATACGTACCCTACTTATAAGTTAATCCTTCCTGTTTTCCTTTTGCTATTGTTGTGGTATCAGCCAATTTATAAGTATTTATCTACGCTAAGGTCTAAGATTGCTATCTTTATATCTGTAGCTATCCTCTTATCTGCTGCCTATCTTACTATTCAACAAGCATTAATTTCAAGTTCTGAAACTCGTTTCTTGAGTATTAATATTTTTGCACAGGAAGATCTTAAAAAGCTAATTATCGAGAAGATTAATATTGAGCGTAATAGCAGCTCTCTGCCTTTGTTATTTCGACCTGTTTTACATAATCAACCTTTAGAATATATTTTTGTTTTGGGCGAATATTATCTAAAAAATTTTTCTTTAGATTTCTTATTTTTTCATGGGGACAAAAATCCACGTCATAATATGTCTACAATGGGAGAATTATATATTGTAGAAATATTTTTAGTAATTTTAGGTTTAAGATATTTTAGTCAAATTAGTAGAAAGCTTACAGTAGTATTATTATTATGGTTATTAATTAGCCCGATCCCGGCAAGTCTTTTATTGGATTTACATGCTTTACGCAATGCTTTCATGTTACCGTCTCTAATTTTATTTTCTGCTGCAGGGATATTATATTTACTTAATGCTCCTAAAACAAAACTTTTTTTTTACTTTAAAATTTTAATACTAGTTGGTTTTATTTTTCAGTTTATTGTTTTTTGGGAAAGATTATTTTTTATTGCTCCTCAATTATTTAGTAATTTTTGGTCTTATTCAGCTAAAAAAGCAGTTGAGTTTGCTGTATCAAATAGGAACAATTACAAATATATTATTATCTCACCCAAAATTGATAATGTGGAATATGCCTTTCCTGTGTATACAAGAATAGATCCAAAACAAGTAATAAATCAAAACATTCATCCAGATAGCTTGAATGGTCTTTATTTTAAAAAAATTGATAATATTTATATCGGTTCTATTACTGGGGAGAATATTGGAGACTTTATTAATGATTTAGGTAATTCTGTATTGTACTTAGAGAATTGGGAAGAGAGAGACAAGCTGGATTTCTATAAAGTGGTGTATGATATTAATGGTTTACCAGCCTTTGTTTTTACCGAAAAAAAATAAAAAGTTTTTATGTTTAATTTAATAACAAAGCTAGAACTTAAAAGAGTACTTATTCTGGCAATTATAATTCGTGTCCTTCTAATGCCTTTTTCCTTTCATCCAGATATAAAAGTTTATAATTTTCAGAGTTCGTTTTTAAAAAAAGGTATTATGGATATATATTCATATATCCCATTAAATAAAGATAAATTGTCGATAAAAGAAGAATATGTATATTTTCCCTTAACTTATTTTTCTATCGGAGCATATCAGATAATAACAATACCGTTATTTGGGGATGATTTTATAGATTGGCTTAGTGATGCATCTCAAACGGCCAATGAACGAGTTGGTGTTTTCCGATACCTTTTTCTTTTAAAGTTACCGTATTTATTTTTTGACTTAATAATTGCATTTTTATTAATGTCTTTCTTTTCAAATAATTCACAAAAAAGGAAAGTTTTTAGCTATTGGCTTTTTAACCCTTTTTCTTTGGTATTAGTATATGTTTTTAGCAATATCGATATTATTCCTGTTACATTAACAGTATTAAGTCTGTTATTAGCATTGAGAAAAAAAATTACGCTGGCTGCTTTGTTGCTTGGTATCGCTGCTGGTTTTAAAGGATACCCACTTTTGTTTATCCCATTTTTATTATTATATAGCAGAAGCCTAAAAGAAAGGATTCTTGTTTCGTTTTTTTCTTTTGGAATGTTTTTTATTATCATCGCACCCTTTTTAGGTTCTTCGGGTTTTCGTGAGGCGACACTGACGTCTGGGTTAACAACTAGGTTGTTAACAGGAGGAATTAATATTGGTTTTGGAGAATCTCTCATTCTAGGTATAGTAAGTATTGCTATACTTTTTTTCTATCGTTTAACTGCCCATAATAATATTAATACATTGATAACTGATTATATTTCTCTTTTACTACTACTCTACTCTTTTATGCATTTCCATATTCAATGGTTTTTATGGATTTTGCCTTTCGTGGTACTAATTTTGACAATACAAAATAGGCTCATACCCTTATTTTTCCTATTAGGGATTATAGGCTTTTTAATACCTTTTCTCTATCAAGATAAATATATGTCTGTGGGGTTATTGACAGTCATTAGTCCGCTTTATAATCAGTTGTCGCTTCCTTACGATGTCCTTAGCAGGATTTATAATGTAAATACTATTCAAGGAATATTACATAGTACTTTTCTTGGCGGCTCTTTAGTGCTTATTAATAAACTTCTTAAGGAGTTTGATCATGAATTTTGAAATTAAGGTTTTTCGCCTTACTTTTTTAGTTATTGTAACAATTCCTGCACTTTTAATTTTATCACTCAATGAAATACCAGGTAGGGTACAGCCTTCTCTCGATTTTACTCAAAAGATATATGAAGGAGTAGTCCTAGAACAAGATTTTAAAAGTGTAAATAATAACTTAACCGCAATAGGGATAAGTATAAAAAATCCTAATTTAGTTAATAATAAAGATATAATTCTGACTATTTTTGATGGAGATCAAATATTAGAGAAAGCTGTTTTAAATGGATTTAATATTCCAGATGGTAGTTTTGTAAAATTTGGTTTTCCTGCACTTAAACAATCAAAAAATAATACGTATAGTTTTATACTAACAGCCCCTAATGTTCTATCAATAGAAGCATTAGAAGTTTTTTTAAGTGATTCAGAGCAATCTATTTCGTTTGTTGATTTTTACCTTCCCCAAAATTCAATATATTTAATTCAAAATGTTTATTTTGGCATACTAAGCAAGCTTTTTGCAGACAGATTTTTTGCGCTAAGTTATTTTTCCTTAATCATAATTTTGTGTATTTGTTTAATTAAAGCTCCTAAAAGTAGAAATTTTAAAACATAGTTTAAAAAGAATTTGTGTTTGTAAGATATAAAATGAACAGGTTATATAGCATATTAGTTAATTTTAAGTTTAGATTATTTTTTGCAGTTTTTGTTGCTATATTTTTTATTTATCAGGGTATATCAATTAGATGGATTGGTTATGAATCAAAGCCCGTTGTTATGATAGATGAGTTTAATTATGCATGGACTGGTTTAAGTCTTAGGTCAACAGGTCTCCCGACCTCTTGGACTACTTATCCAGATTTATATAAAAATGGAATTATTGGATTTAATTTTGGTACAACTGATGGTTTGACAATGAAAACACAAAACAAAATTGTTAATGTAGGTGATTTTAGAAAAAACGCGAAGCCAATTATTGCTGTCGAAGAAATGGATATTGGTGAAGGGGTGAAACAATTTTCTTTTGTTATGCCTTTCTTTGATAGGCCACCTTTAGGTGGATTAATTTATAGTTTAGGAGTAGATAAAGATACTCAAAGCTTTTCAGATGTCAAAGCAGAGGAATTTAGAAAAGTAAGCTTAATCTTAGGTGTTATAACTAGCATTTTAATTTATTTTGTTACAGTTTTGGTTAGCGGGAGTCCTTGGATTTCAGTCCTTGCGGTAGCAACTTATAATACAGTACCCACTTTTGTTTTTGCTAGTCGGTATGCTCTAGCTGAAAATATTGTCGCTCCTTTAGTGCTCGGACAATTACTATTAATAATAACTATGATTAAAAAGAAGAATTGCATATTAAAAAAATATTTTTTAGGTTTTTTTCTGGCAGGTCTTTTGGGTGGACTTGCTGTAATTACAAAAGAATCGTCCTTGGGTTTTTCAGTTGGTTTAATTTCTTTGTTCTTATATTTAAAGTATTCTAGTAAACAGATTTTTTTCTTTTTGGGAGGTTTTATAATACCAATTTTAAACTATTTAATTTGGGGTTTATGGATTCAAGGAAATACTTTTATAAATATTTTTTTGGCTAATATTAGTCGTCCTTTTGCTGGTTCTTTAAAATTTTTAATGACTCTACAATCCTTAAGATTCCAAGATTTCCCTATTGATGGATGGTGGATATGGAGCTTTTTCTCAATTTTTCTTGTTTGTTTATATCATAATAAAAAATATCTCCTACTTACAATTCCTTTAATTAGTCATCTTTTGTTAGTTATATTTTTAGGAGGAGCTAATTACCCATGGTATTATTTAGCGATCACTCCCTTTTTAGCGATATTTTCGTCTATTATTATTGCAGAACTTTTTCGCTTCCCTAATATTCAGGTATTACTAGTTTTCTTTCTTCTTGCATATTTTGAAGCTGGGTTGTGATACATTCTGCCAGCTTTTTGATAGAACAAATTATTTCTTTTAATTACTTTTCCAATTGTAGATATTTTAATAGGTTTAATATTTTCTTTCTCACAGAAAGCTACAAGAAGTGGATAAATCTTTTCTTTTCCTAGCTTTGGATATTTTTCTCTCAAACTTTTAATAAACTTAAATATTTTTGGATTAGTTTCCATTCCTCTTGTTCTTTTTGGCTTTGTTGAATTGGGAATTAAACTTGTAAGCTTTCCAAGTGACAACTTTAATTTCTTTTTCCAAACGTAAATAGTTTTTCTGTTAACTCCAAAGGCTTCTTTGGTTGTAGCTTCACCATGGAGGTCATAAAACTTAATTATTTTTAATCTTTGATTTGCCACTTCAGATTTGTCAAACCTTTTTAAGCCTGAAATCATATTAATCACCTCCTTGGTGTAGGTGATTTTACCTAATATTCCTTTTAAGTGTGAAGGTGATCCTGTTTTGA
>QZIP01000007.1 GCA_003599595.1 Candidatus Parcubacteria bacterium | reverse complement strand
TGTCTATGATTTGATGAATGAAAATCTATAAATTATAATAATTTTTAAATCATAAAATAATATGGTAAAGAAAGATCAGGAAAAAATAGAAATGAAAATAGAAGGTAATAAAAAGGAAAATAAAATTTCCGATTATATTTTCTCTGTGGGAAGAAGAAAGGAAGCCGTTGCTAGGGTAAGACTTTATAATCCAGTAAGTGGAAAAAGTCAAATTTCCGGAGCTGAATATAAAAAAGGAGATTTTATTGTCAACAATAAACCTATTCAGGAATATTTCAAGTTTTATGCTTATGCACCCAAGTATAATAAGTTATTCCGGTATTTAGAGATAGACGGTAAGTATATATTTTCTGCCAAGGTTAGAAGTGGAGGTCTTGCAGGTCAGTTAGATGCTCTGATATTAGGTGTGGCAAGATCATTAGATAAGTTAGACAAGGAAAGTTATAGGGGGAAGCTTAAAGAAAAAGGTTATCTAACACGTGATGCAAGAGAAAGAGAAAGAAGAAAAGTAGGCACAGGTGGAAAAGCAAGGAGAAAAAAACAATCTCCTAAACGTTAAAGTTTCTACTCAGCGCAGTCTTTCAGTATGCTTTGTTTTAGCAGTCTTCAATAACAATCACCACCTATTTAAAGTTAAGTAGTTGGTACACGATCATTCCAATGATTTTTGGTATAATTTAAGAATTATGGAAATCTTAATTATTTTCATCCTAGTTATTATTAATGGAATATTTGCAATGGCAGAAATTGCGATAATATCTGCTAGAAAATATAAGCTACAACAACAGGCAAATGAAGGAAATATTAATGCAAAAATATCTCTCAATCTTGCAAGCTCACCAAATAAATTTCTTTCAACGATTCAAATAGGAATTACGTTTGTTGGTATATTTGCTGGAGTTTTTGGTGGAGCAAAGATTGCAGATCCCTTATCCTTTTATCTCAAGTCTTTTGAATTTATAGCTCCTTACAGTGATATTATTGCACTTAGTATTGTTGTATTGTTTATAACCTATCTTTCCTTAATTATAGGCGAACTGGTTCCAAAGAGATTGGCATTAGCTTACCCAGAAACAATAGCAAATCTACTCGCCCGTCCCATGATTGTTATCTCAGAAATAACCTCTCCGTTAGTGAGTTTTCTAAGTATTTCAACAGATCTTGTTCTTAACTTATTAAGAATTAGAAAACCAGAGGAGATCTTAATTAGTGAAGAAGAAGTAAAGACACTTATTAGAGAAGGAGCAAAAACAGGTGTTTTTGATATCGTTGAAAAAGATATTGTAGAGAGAACATTCAAGGTTAATGACAAAAAGGTAAAAGCACTTATGACCCCCAGAAATGAAATACAATGGCTAGACATAGATAGTTCCAATAAGGCAATTCTTGATAAAATAGCAAAAAATCCTCAACCTTCTTACCCTATCTGCAGAAGGTCCTTAGATAAAGTAATTGGTGTTGTTATAACAGAAGATTTGTTAACACATCATCTTAGAGGAGATGGAATTGATCTTTTAAAGTTTTTACAAAAGCCTTTGCTTATTCCAGAAAATACACGGGCATTAAAATTATTAGAATTGTTTAAAAAATCAGGTAATCATTTAGCTATAATACTTGATGAATATGGAAGCGTTCAAGGATTGATATCTCTAAGTGATATTATTAAGGCAATCGTGGGCAATATCCCTTCTTCTGAAGATAGTGATGAAAAAGAGATAATCAAACTAAAAGATGGCTCTTGGCTTATAGATGGCCTTGTAAACATTGATGAATTTAAAGAGTACTTCAAAATTAAAAACCTGCCTGGTGAAAAAGCAAGTAATTTTCATACAATTGGAGGCTTTGTTGTAAGTAGACTAAATAAAATTCCCAAAGAGGGAGATTATTTTGAATGGGAAGGACTAAGATTTGAAGTTGTAGATATGGATGAGAATAGGGTGGACAAAGTTATGTTGGTTAGGCCCGTAAATAAAGAGCAAGCAAGTGATATCTAAAGCCGTTTAAAGTAAATGTTATCCCCACATCTTTTTTAAGCCAGGAAATCTTTCAATGCTTAAATGGTCCATAATTGCTAAATTCCACCCAGTATGAAGTATTTCGTGTTCATGTAGTCCCCACAATAAATCTATTGCTCCTACATTCCCCCAAGGAGCTTGTATTTTTTTGTCTCCCACCTTGGGACCGGTTAAAATTTCAACTAATTCTTTTTCTGCCTCTTCTAGTTTATCAATAAGCTCTTTTTTGGAATATTGTTTAAGGTCTAACAAGTCAGGGTATTTATTTCCAAACTTTAAAATTCCAGTCTTCACTCCTTGAATATAATCTCTAGTTACATCAACTTGATGTGCAAGACTTTCTCTTGGAGAATCAGATTTTCTTTGAGCAGTATTGACCATTCTGAAATCTAATTTATCTTCAGGTATAAGTTTGTAAAACTCTTTATTTATCCTCCTATTTCTTGAAAAAGACTCAATAAAAAATCTTGCTTGAGGATTATTTATCTTCGAAATATCCATATCTATTAAATATATTATATGTTTTCGTCATGTAAAACCCTCTTAATTATATCCCACCCAAACCCCCTTCTTTGTAAGAATGCACTAGCTTTTTGGAAGTATTCTTTGCCACTATATTTATTAAATCTATGTTTTTTCTTCCCGAAGAAATTTTTTGCTACTTCGTAATCATCTTGAGAATCGTCTATAACTTCCTCTATTAGTTCGCGTCTTACTCCTTTAGACATTAATTCCTTTTTCAAAACAAATTTGCTTTTCGGTCTAAATGTTTGTCTTTGTTCTATCCACCATTTAATAAATTTCCTGTCATCAACTAGCCCCTCTTCTTTAAATGCTTGAATTGTTTTTTGAATAATATTTTCTTCAAACTTTTTTTTCACCAAAAAATCATATAATTCCTTTTCGCTTCGCATTCTGTATGATAAGAATTTAAGTGCTTTGTTATGGGCTTTATTTTGAATTACCGGGAGGTCTGTTTGATAGCTCATTAAAAATAATTAGAGGAAAGTTAGATCTCTTCTTCGATTTTTTCTTCAACGCCAACTTCTATTAAAGGCTTTGCTCCATTGCTTGTCTTCTTAATTATTTCATCCTTAATCTTCTTAACCAAATCTTGATTTGTTAGTAGATAATTCCTTGCCGCTTCTCTGCCCTGCCCAATTAATGTTTCACCATACCTTAAGAAAGCTCCATTTTTGGAAATTACACCTGTTTCAATTCCTACATCCAAAATTCCACCCTCTTTTGATATGCCCGTTGTACTCATTACATCAAATTCTGCAATTCTAAAAGGAGGAGAAACTTTGTTCTTTACAACCTTTACTCTTACTCTATTTCCAATAACTTTGTCCCCATCTTTTAAAGTGTCAATTTTTCTAGTGTCAAGCCTCACAGATGCGTAGAATTTAAGAGCAAGTCCACCAGGCGTTGTTTCAGGGTTTCCAAACATTATGCCAATTTTCTGCCTTAATTGGTTGGTAAATATAGCAACAGTTTTACTTTTAGAAATAACTCCAGTAAGTTTTCTGAGTGCCTGAGACATAAGTCTTGCCTGAACACCCATCATTGAATCTCCCATTTCTCCCTCTATTTCTGCTCTTGGCACAAGTGCGGCAACAGAGTCAACGACCAAAACATCAATTCCACCACTTCTAATCAGCTGTTCTGTAATTTCAAGTGCCTGTTCTCCTGTGTCTGGTTGAGAAATTAAAAGATCATCTAGATTGACTCCAATAGTCTTTGCCCACATGGGATCCAGTGCATGTTCGGCATCTATAAATGCCGCAATTCCGCCTTTTTTCTGAGCTTCTGCAATCACAGACAAGCAAATCGTTGTTTTTCCAGATGCTTCTGGGCCAAAAATCTCAATGATTCTTCCTTTTGGTAGTCCTCCAACGCCAAGAGCAATATCAAGTGGAAAAGCGCCAGTTGGGATAATGTCAATAGCAAGCTTTTCTGCTGTTTCACCAAGCTTCATGATGGATCCTTTTCCGTACTGCCTTTGAATTTGTTCCATAGCCATTTTAATAGCATTAAGTTTTTCAGAAGATTGTCCTTGCAGGTTTGCAACAGTTTTTGGTTCGGAGTTTGATTTTGGTCTTCCCATATTGTAAATATTCTTATCTAATTATATTTAGAATTATATCATTTTTATGATAAAATACAATGATTAAAAGGTAAGATTTGAAGCTAAAATAGAGAGCTTAACAATGGAAGAGAAGCAAGCCTGAGCTTTCCAAGTCATATAAGTTAATCTCAGCTTGATTCTTTAGAAAAATATTTATAGCTTCCTAAAAAATTTCTCCGGGATGTAGTATAGTGGTAGTACGCCGCGCTGGGGGTGCGGTAGTCCGTGTCCGATTCACGGCATCCCGACCAACATAGGCATTTTGAAAATTTGATAGGATCGGATTGCTCGCCCACCCTGTTGAAGTAAGATATATGAAAAATATCAAAAAAATAATACCGGAATTGTGGCGTAACATCGTGCGAACGATGAAGCTCGCTTATGAAATAGACGGGCGTTTAGTCACAATGTACTACTTAACGGCAGGTATCGGCGCCATTTCACCAATTATCGCCGCATATCTGTTTAAGCTCGTTTTAGACAACATTGTTGGTTCTCAAGCATCAAACGAAGTTGGCATTCCTTTGGTTGTTATTTTTGTTTTAGCGGGTTATTTTTTGGTGCGTTTAGTAGAAACGGTTGCTTATTGGGGTCTAAATGTTGCTTACTATGATTATCTTTTAAGAAACAAGTTTCAGGCAGGTTTGAATTATCGCTATGCTAAAAAACTCTCCAGTTTAGATCTCGGCCATTTGGAAAACCCAGAAATTCAAAATCTTATAACAAAAGTTGAACAAACTTTTACTTGGCAAATACCCGACTTTATCAGAACGTGGAATTATATTTTTTCTCACGGGATTGGAATAATTGCGGCAACTATTGTCTTAATGCCGTTTGGCCCGTGGATTCCTCTTGTTGTTTTGCTGGTTGCCGCTCCAAGAGTTTATCTGAAAGCAAAGCACGGAAATTTTGTTTGGTCTATGTATGGTGGTAGTGCACCAGAGGCAAAAAAGTTGTGGTATACAGGAGATTTGCTTACCGACCAATCTTCAATTATTGAGACGAGAATTTTTCAATCTCAAGATGCACTTTTAGAAAGATTATTGGGGTTACAAAAATATCTTTACGACATAAATAAAAAACCGCTTGATAATTACAGGGGGGTACTGTTTCTGGCTCCACTCATTGAGGCTGCAGTTGTGTTTGCAATCATTTATTTTATGTTGCCTAACGCGCTTTCTGGAGCATTAACAATCGGTTCGTTGACATTCATTATCACCACACTGGAACAGTTGAGAAATAACACATCATGGGGCTCGGCTCACTTGGGCGAACTCTATCAAAATAGTCTTTTTGTAAATCCGTTTTTTGAATTGATGACGTTGCCAAAGATGATAAAAGAGAAGAAAGACGCTCAATCGTTTGATGATATTAAGCCGCCAAAAATAGAATTTAAAAACGTTTCTTTCACATACCCCAACGGACGCGAAGTGCTGAAAGACATTTCATTTGTGATTGAGCCAGGGGAAAGATTGGCAATGGTTGGTGTGAACGGCGCAGGAAAAACCACACTCATAAAACTACTGTGTCGTTTTTATGACGTAACAAGCGGAGAAATTTTGGTAAATAGTGTAAACATCAAAGACCTCAAAATTTCTAACTGGTATGCTCATCTTGGCACTCTATTTCAAGATTTTGTAAAATACAATTTTACGGTTAGAGATAATATCATGCTCGGCGCGCCTGATATTAAAGACGAAAAACGAATGCACGAAGCGGCAGTAAAATCTGGTGCGTATGAATTTGTTAAAAAGTTTCCGAAAGGTTACGACCAAATGCTTGGAAGGCGTTTTGAGGACGGAGAGGAACTTTCCGGAGGCCAATGGCAAAAGCTGGCGATAGCAAGAGCTTTTTATGAGCAAGCTCCCGTGCTTATCATGGACGAGCCAACGAGCGCAATTGACGCGCAAGCAGAATATGAGATATTCCAAAACCTGGAAGAAGTTTATAAAAACCGAACTCTGATTTTGGTGTCTCACAGATTTTCAACTGTTCGTAACGCAAGTAAAATTGTTGTCGTTGATGAAGGCAAGATTATTGAATCAGGAACACACGAGGAGCTACTCAAGAAAAACGGAAAATACGCAGTAATGTTTACAACGCAAGCAAAAGGTTATCAGTAGTATTTGTGTTATTATTAAGAATATTTTGAGCGGCACGCCAATTTCGCTTGCACAAAATTCGACGGCATTAGAAGTAAGGGAGGGGCGGATATTCATTTTCCTCTCACCGCTTTTCGCCCGAGAGGTGTGGTTTCTGCTGCGCCGCAGGCGCGGCATCATTCGGGATTTCGTTCAAAAAAGGTTAGAGCAGCGTTCAATAATTGCGACATTAAATTTATTTTTAGTCATAGCAATATGTATAATCACGCACCAAAAGATTACAAATGTCCAATTTGCCCGGCTGTTAAGGGTTTGGAAAATGAAGTCACATACATTAAGCAAACAGATTTGGTTTATAAAGATGAATTGGTAAGCGCTTTTATCAACTCATTTTTTATAGAAGGAAATTTGGGTCACGTAATAATAGTTCCCAACAAACACTCTGAAAACATATATGATATGCCAGAAGAGTATATCCGTCAAATTTCAGAAGTATCGAAAAAGATTGCAGGAGCAATGAAAACAGCTTATTCTTGTGATGGTATTACAACACTACAAAATAATGAACCAGCCGGTGATCAGCACGCCTTTCACTTTCATTTCCACGTTTTCCCAAGATACAAAGATGACAATTTACACGCCAATCTCTCTCATAAAAGACTTACCACTCCAGAAGAAAGATCTCCCTACGCTGAAAAATTAAAAGAACATTTGAAATGAAGAAAGATAGATATATCACACCCTTAATCGATTTGATTTCAGATGATTTACTCCAGGCAACAGTCTATTGCTTTTTTTACTACGTTTCCAAGTTTGCCCATAAGACCTTTTTTTTCGTTATCATGTCTATTAATTGCTTGATCATCTATCTTCGCAACGTTTGAAGTGTCTACAAGATTCAAGTTTACTCCCCAAAATAGTGAATAAAGATTAAATGATTTTTCAAACATATCTTTTGCTTCTTTGTCTCTTCCCTGTCCAAGCATTTTTGTCCCAACCTCCATAAGTCTCATAGAGGCAGCTAGTAAATGTTTTGAGATACACCAAACTTCCCCTTCGTATTTTTGAACAATCATTTTCAAAAGATCCTTTCTTATATCCCTAACTTCCCGTAGCATATCATAATACTTGTCTTTACCAGTTTTGTTAGCGGTGAAAAAGAAATGCTCTTCAATTGAGATAAGATTCATTATGCCGATTGAAAGATCTTCATCAGAAGACAGGTCAAGTTTTCCCTTTTTGCTTTGTGCTATTTTGTCTATAAAATTTTGAATTTTTTCCTCTTTTCCGTTTTTAGCCATAATTATAGTTTTTACAAATTAATCATCCGCATAATCTGTAGCGCCTTAACTTAACTTTAATAAAATTAAAACATATGTATGGCGCTAAAAACTGCGTTAATCACAAACTTTAATGTTCCAAGCTATTCGATTATTGAATATTTTACCTATAAACCAGATAGAATACAACGCTTAAAATAATAAGTGGTATGACTGGCATAAGGGATTTCTGAAAAGGAAAATATGCTTTTCCACCATTTGCTTTTTTAAGTTGTTCATACCAAATAGCTCCTATAACAAAACCTATGCTTCCAAAAAACGTTCCAATAACCAGCTTATCAACTCCATAGATCTTGTTCATTGGATGCCCTAAAAAATTTGTCCAATACAGTGGGATAATTACAAGTAAATAATAAGCAATTACAATTATGGGTTTTCTTCCAATGAATTTTATACCCCTTTTATTTAAAAAATTAATTGTCCATAAGGAAAGAGACATTATAAGTCCTCCAACCCAAAGTCCACTTACAGTGTCATCAATTCCCAGATATCTTGAAAATCCAAGACCAGTCCCAACAGCAACTGTACAAACAGGACAAACCGCCAAAACCTTTTGGGGAAATAAAAAGAGGATGGTTGAAAAAGATATTAAAAAAAGTAAAACTTTGCTCAAAAAACCCATATATTTATTTTACTACAATTTCTCTGTTTTTCAAAAGCTCATTAAACATCTTTCGTATTTCCACATTTTTAATATAAGGATCACTATATTTATAAAAATCCCCAAGATTTATGTTTTGTTTGTTTTCATATTCAAATGCCTGCAGACACATTTGCAACATGTCTAGTTCTTTTAAAATCCTTGCTTCCAATGTTTTTCTATCCATAAATTCGTCAAAAAGACTTATATATTCTTCACTATTCGAAATTCCTTTAAAAATTTTTGTCATAGCTTCCCTTTCTCTCTTATGCTTTTCTTCTACCTGTTTTATTCCCTTTTTGCTCCATCTATTAATTATCACTTCGTCTCCCGTGATGAGTTCAGACATATCATGAATCAGAGCCATTTTTATCAATTTATTTTTGTCCACATCTCCTAATTTATCAGCAAGAACCATTGCTAAAAAAGCAACTTGAAAATGATGTTCAGTAAGATTTTCTGGATCCTTAACATTTTTATTTATCCAGCCAGTTCTTAAAACTTCTTTTAACTCACCAACCTTAAGAAAAAAAATCAATATATGCTTTTACTTGTTTATCCATATCACAATAATTATACCAAATTTGACTCTTTAAACATTTTCCTGATATAATCTATTTAGTAAGGCAAGTTCTAAGAGTTCTTACGGAAAAGCGTATGAAAAAGACGGGATACCGGTTAAATCGGGATAAAAAAACAACCTTTTCCTCAAATCATTTCTAATTTATTTAGAAGACTCTCTTATTGCCTTCAAGGTTTATGACTAATATTATCAACAATTTAAAAACAGTAAACTATCCTCAAGATCAAGAACTAACAGATCTAAGGGAAGCATATATTAAAAGACTTGAAGATATTAGTTCTTTATCACGTGAAGAGGCAAAAAGAGCTCTTATTGAGGAAGTAGCAAATGACTCCAAAAGGGATATTGCAAGAATTATTAAAGACGCAGAAGAAGATGCAAAAGCCGTCTCTCATAAAAAATCTCAAGAAATTATAGTTGACGCCATGAGACACGGCGCACTTGAGCACATAGCAGAATACACCCTTTCTACAATAAAAATTCAAGAAGAAGACGTAAAGGGAAAAATAATAGGTAAAGAAGGAAGGAATATACGCGCATTTGAAAATATTACAGGTGTGGATGTAAATTTAGATGAAGAGGGAATTATTAGACTATCCTCGTTTGATCCTATTAGGCGTGAAGTCGCAAGACGCTCTCTTGAAAAACTCATAAAAGACACCAGGATCCAGCCTGTTAGGATAGAAGAGATAGTTGAACAAACCAGGAAAGAAGTGGGGGAAATTCTTTTTGAGGAAGGAGAAAAATTAGCTCATGAAGTAAAGGTATTTAGTTTATCCGCAGATCTTCTCTCTCTCCTTGGAAGATTCAAATTCAGAACATCATTTGGTCAAAATCTTTGGATACACACACTAGAAGAAACCAGAATAGGAATTCAGATTGCCTATGAGATTGGAGCGAATGTAGAAGTTGTGAAACTGGGTTGTCTTCTCCATGATATTGGCAAAGTAGTAACAGACAAAGAGGGAAACCATGTTCAGCTTGGCGCAGAACTTCTTCAAAAATACAAAATGCCAAGAGAGGTTATTAATTGTGTAATAGAACACCATGAGGACAAACCCTTTTCTCAGATGGAATCAGTAGTTGTTTATATTGCAGATGCTATTTCAAGCGCAAGACCTGGAGCAAGACATGAAGATATACAAGAGTATGCAAAAAGAATAAAAGAGATGGAAAATATTGCCAAGAATTTTGAGGGAGTAGAAGACGCTTATGCCTTTGAGGCAGGACGTGAGATACGCGTGATTGTTAATCCAAATGATCTTGATGATGTTGAGACCACAATTCTTGTCAAGAAGATCAAAGAAGAGATTGATAGTAAAATGATAGTACCAGGAACTGTTAGGGTAACCGCCATAAGAGAATTCAGAGTCTCAGAACCCAGAGATTAAAATATTCATTAATTTCAATTTTAAATTTCATTTTCTCCTCTTGACAAAAACCTATTTCAATTGTATTGTTAAATCAAGATAAATAGAGCTTATTATCTTAAGCTGGAAAGGTGAATTGAAAACAAGCCTAGAATTAATTTTAATGTTTTAAACATTTAATAATTAATGATTGATCCCGATTTAATCGGGATTGATTTAAAATTATTAAGAGGGGAGGTGAAATAAATGTCTGTCACAAAAAAAGAACTCATAGAACTAGTCTCCAAAAAAGCAAATCTCACAAACAAAGCGTCAAAAGAGGCGGTAAAAGTTTTTCTTAATGCTATCAGAGATTCCCTTAAGAGAGGAGAAAAAGTTGTTTTGACAGGTTTTGGAACTTTTAGCCTTAGAACTAGAAAATCAAGAAAAGGCAGAAATCCAAAAACTGGTGAAACAATTACAATCGCAGCAAGAAAAGCGCCAGGTTTCACACCTGGGAAAAGCCTTAAAAGATCAGTAAAATAGAGTTTAGCTTCTAGCTGCCCCGCCTGCAACGCTTAATGCGTAGCATTTGCGGGCAGGTAGCGTTTAGTTTAGGTAACTTAAGTTAATTAAGATGCCTAAGTAACTAGACGCTAAATGCTAACTCCGATTTAATCGGAGCTAATTTAATAGACGCTATCATGAATAAGGTTCTTTTTGTCGTTGGTCCTACAGCTTCTGGTAAAACCAGTCTGGCCTTAGATTTAGCACCTAAAATAAATGGTGTAATATTGAACGCTGATTCCAGACAGGTTTATAAGGGATTAGATATTATTTCCGGAAAAGACATTCCAGATAAAGCAGAATTTGTAAAAACAGAAAATCCTACAAAAAACAAAAAATATAACGTTGGTTATTATAAATTTAATTCTACTCCAGTTTATCTTCTAGATCTTGTTACGCCCACATACGAATTTAATGTATACGACTACTTGGATATTACTATTCCAACCATTGATAAGGTTATTGGTCTTGATAAAATTCCTATAGTGGTTGGCGGAACCGGGTTTTATATAAAAGCATTATTGGATGGAATTGCTACAGTAAATATACCTCAAGATAAAAAACTTAGAAAGAGGTTTGAAGGCTTACAGATAGAAGAATTGCAAAAGATTATCAAAAAAAAAGATCCTGAAAAGTTTTTAAAAATGAATGAATCTGATTTCCAAAACAAAAGAAGATTAATTAGAGCAATTGAAATAGCACAATATGTTAAAAAAGTTGGAAAAAGAGAAGGTAAAATAGCCAAGCTAGAAAATATGAGTGTATTAATTATTGGCTTAACAGCCACAAGAGAAATCATTAATGAGAGAATTGATGAAAGGGTGGAAAAAAGAATAACACAGGGAGCCTTAGATGAGGCAAAAAAATTATTTGATAATTACAAAAACCTTTCAGAACAGGTGAAAACAGGAGGAGGATATAGGGACTTATTTGAATATTTAAAGGGGAATATTGCCTTAGAAGAAGCAGTTGAGAAGTGGAAGGTAACAGAGCATCATATTGCCAAAAAACAGATAGTGTGGTTTCAAAAAGACAAAAGAATAAAGTGGTTTGATATTACTGAAAATAAATTTGAGATTAAAGTTAAAAAAATCATAGATAAATGGCTCAAGTAGCAATAATAGGCCTATAATTTGATTTTGCCTCTTATTTTTTGTAAAATATATGTGCTCTAGGAAGAGTATCCGTCGCCCGCCTAATTTTTGCCTCTTGCCAGTACTATTCGTACATTGCTCGAGGTGCAAATTTTGGCGGGAGGAAAGTCCAGACAGGTGTAATGCCGGGGATGGAGTGTAAGCTCCGACTGGTAGCCATTAGTGGAGCTTGGGGAAACCCAAGTGAAGCTAACGGTCAACAGCTGGTGTCTAAGCTTTTTGCCCGCAAATAGAGCTTAGAACAGGTCTTGAAATGACAAGACTTGAGAGTAACAGAGACGAGCGGGGATGAAACGGACAATCCCACCTGCTGCAACCTTCGAAAGACGCGTGAGCCTCGCATAGACGTAAAAGTCTAGGTAGGCTATTACTTGCATTACAGGAGCGTCAAAGTTTAAGGGCACCCCGTAAAGCCGGGGTAGTTTGTGAGGATTATCACAAATTAAGATAGATGACGGTTAACTCGTCTTCGTTGAAACTTCAGCGGAGCGAAGAACAGAATCTGGCTTACAACCTTCCTAGAGTTTTTTAGTGGAAAATTATACAGAGTGGGTATTGCAAAGCATTTTATATTCACACTTTGCACAAAGCAAATTTGCACTGCATTTAAAATCACTCTTTTCAATTTCTCTCACCTTGTCAATTACTTTTTGCTCAATATTTAAAAGATCATCACCTTTAAAAGAGTGTGTAATTTTTTCACCTGTTTCAAGATAAAATAAAGTTAATTTTATTTCTTCAGGCTTTTTTCTTAATAGCGGATGCTCTACTTTAGTTGCGGCAAGAGCATATATTCCAAGCTGTAAGTCATAAGCCGCTTTAAAATTTGAGTCTCCTGATCCAGTTTTATAATCAATTATCTCTATTGCTCCACTTGGTAAAACATCAATCCTGTCAATTTTTCCCGTAACTTTTAAAAGATCTCCTTGAGCATTTCTTGTGTTTGATACAGACAATTCTTTTTGAATCTCATCTCTTGACAGGTGAAAAGAAAAAGGAAGCTCAAGCGCCTGTGGAATTTGATTTTGATCAAAATAATTATTTAAATATTTTTTCATAAGGTTCTCTGCTTTGATCCGTGCCTCCTTTTCATGTAGTTTGCTGTCATACCCTTCACCTACCCAACTCTTATCTATAATTTCTATCAAATCATTTTCACTAAATCTTCTACCTTCTCTAACCTGTTTATAAAAATTATTTAGCGCGCTATGAATCGTTATTCCAAAGGCAAGAGCAGATGACATTGGGGTAGGAACAAAGTCTATATATCTTGCTTTATAATGTAGAGGACAAATACTAAAAGCTTGGATATGAGAATAAGAAACATAATTAATTTTTAAAGGAGGTTTTTTAATAGTTCTCTCTTCCTTTTCTTCATAATATTTTCCTAACTCTATTAAAGAAAGCTGTTTTACTTCTTTTAGCTCTCCTTTCTTGTTTATTGATATGTTTCCCAGAGTTTCAAAAATAAAATTGGAGATTTTTCTTTCCCTTTTCCCTTCTCCATAAAAGGCAGAGGCTGTGAAGAAAAGAAGATCACGTGCACGTGTCATTCCTACATAAAAAAGCCTCCTCTCTTCTTGTATGTGATAATCTCCTTCAGGTATTACTTCTTTTATTATCTGAGGAGGAAGAGGTATTTTTTCTTTTCTTTCCGTGCAGGGAAATCTATTGGTTACAAGATTAATTAAAAATACAACCGGAAACTCTAGTCCTTTACTTGAATGAACCGTCAAAATGTTAACGGCATTTATATCTCTCCAGTCCACACTTGCCGCCGCAGGACTATCCCCAATCTGCATCATTAAATCTATCCAGTCCACGACAGCATAAATACTTGTATCTTGATTTTCGAATTCAAAATTTTTGATTCTATCAAAAAATTTAGCAATATTTTGCGCCCTTTTTTCTTCCGCCTCTGTTTTGTACTCTATCAGTTTCTTGAAGATCTCTGTGTCAATCAAAAAGTAATACAGTATTTGCCCAGCACTATCTCTTTTAACTCTATCAAGATGCCGGAGAATCATTTCTTGAATTTTCTTTAATTTTTCTTTTGCATCGTTGCTTAAAAAGGTCTCATCTGTTTTTCCAAGAATTTCAAAAAGGTTTGAATGTCTTTTCCTTGACAAGTTAAGAAGATAATTTATATCTTTTGCGTCTATTTCAAAAATATCCATATTTAAAACCCTAAATAAAGATACAGCATCTTCAAGGTTATAAAGGACTTTAAGATAAGCAATTAAATCTTTTATTTCTTCTTGATGAAAAAGTTGGCCTGGGCCTAGAAACTGATAAGGTATTTTAAATCTTTGTAGTGCGCGGGATATGGGTTGTGCTTGGCTATTTGCCCTTACTAAAATAGCAAAATCGCGGTAATCATATCTTCCTTCCTCTTTAACTAGCTTCATTATTTTTTGTGCAATATTTTCCGCTTCCTCTTCAATTCTTTCTGAATAAATAAATTCTATTGCCTTGCCTTTTATTTTTCTTTCAGAGGTCAGTTTCTTGTTTATGTTTTCCATTACCTCAAGTCTATGGGGATCATTATGTTTAATAAGGGTATAGGACTTATCCAATATTTCTTGAGTTGATCTATAATTTCTTGTTAAAGTAACTATCTTTGCTCCTTTAAAGTTTTCTTTGAATTGCAAAACGTTTGATATAGCAGCGCCTCTCCATCTATAGATGGCTTGATCATCATCTGCTACAACAGTTATATTTTTCTTATCCCCGGCAAGTAATATTGCCAGTTCATTTTGTGCATAATTTGTATCTTGAAATTCATCAACTAGAATATATTTAAATTGCTCCTGATATTTTCTTAAGATATTTTTTCTTGTTCTAAATAGCAAAAGAGTGTTGGCTATTAAATCTGAAAAATCCATCAATCCCTCCCTTGCCTTTAAACCCGTATATGTTTGATACGCATTCGCAAGCTCAACTGTCTTATTTATTTCTTCCTCTTCAACATTTTTATTATTTGATATTTGAAATTTGTCATTTGAAATTTCCTTCGAAAATTTTAAATACTGCGAAGGAGTTATATCTTCATCTTGCAGTTTTGAAAAGTGCTCAAGTAAAGCTTCTAGAAATTTTGTAGGGTTACTGACAGTTTTATAGTAACTTAATCCTAAATTAAAAATATTTTTTCTAAGAAGTAGTACCGAATCCGCCTCGCTCATTAATCTATAATTTGGGCTTAGGCCAATGTTTATTGCCTCTTCCTTTAAGATCAAGTCACAGAAAGAATGAAAGGTTTCTATCCACATCTGGGTATAACCATACGGCATTATTCTGTCAACTCTCTCCTCCATCTCCCGGGCCGCTTTTTCTGTAAAAGTTAGTGCAAGTATTTCGTGAGGTTTTACGCCCCTGTTTGTTATGAGTTTATTTATTCTTTCTGTAATTACAGTTGTTTTTCCTGTTCCTGCACCGGCTATAATAAGAAGCGGCCCTTCTCCATATTCTATAGCCGTCTTTTGTTCTTTATTGAGAATAACTTCATCGGTCATAAATTTATAAACGAAAGTTTATCATAAATATGTATATGAATGAAATATAATTCCTAAAGTTTTACGGTCGCACGGATCCATAAGATTTATTTACTACATTAATATCTCAGCCATAATAATTGTACAAGAATCATTTAAATTAAAGAAGTTCAAGTTAGTTTACTGGCATGTCTGCTTTACTCTCTTCTAATAATTCCTTTTCTTCTTTACTTAAAGAATTAGTTGATGAAATTTTTTGTCCCAGCTTATTGATCCCCATCTGAACATTACTCATCATATTATATGAGTTATTTATATGTTTACCCAAGACATCAACATCTTCCCCAAGTTTTTCATATTCTTTTTGAATAGATCTTATACCTTTTAAAATTTCCTGAGCCTTCTGGCTTATCCTTTGCCCTTCAAATCCCATCAGTATTGCTTTTAGATAGGCATAAAAAGTAACAGGCGAAACGGGTAAGACCCGTTTTTCAGAAGAGTAATCAAAAAGCAAGGGATTATTTACTATTTCATAGTATACCGCCTCAGACGGAACATACATTAGAGCATAATCAATAGTTCCTTCATCGGTTAGAATATATTTTTTTGAAATTGCATCAATGTGTTTTTTAACATCGGCCGCAAATTCTTTCTCAGCTCCTTTCTTTTCAGTCTCATTTGCCGCTCCTATAAGTTTTCTAAAGTTTTCCATTGGGAATTTTGAGTCAATTGGAATTAAACCAGCCTCAGTCTTAATTGCCGCATCAACAATATTACCGCTTTTAAAGCCATATTGAAGAAAAAAAGACTGTTTTGGAAGCATTTGCCCCAAAAGCTCTTTTAAAACCTGTTCTCCAATGTTTCCTCTGAGCTTCGGATTTCTTAAAAAGTCTTGAAGTTCCTTCATTCCCCGGCCAATTTCAGACATTTCTCCAATATTCTTTTGTACATCCGCAATAACTTTAGTGGCATTATCCAGTCTTTCGTTTAGTATTTTTGAATTTTGGGAAAGGGTAGAGTTGATATTTAAATTTGTATCCCGTAAGGTTTGGTTGAATATCTTATTAGTTTGCTCCAGACTATTTTGAACCGTTTTTAACCATTCAATAATTGACTGATCGCTATTTTTTTGGGAAGTCCGCCTATTTATATATAATAGGAGTAAGAAAAAGACAAAAACTATGGCGGCAATTGCGGGCAGCTGATTTTCCATAAAACCAACTCTATTCTACCACATTAATGCAAGCCTCAAGGTATTATTCTATTATTCTTCCTAAAACACAAAGTCCAGTAAGTATTTTCTTTAATAAACTAACTCTTAATGCTGACAAGTTGAAAAGTAAATTACTCTATTACTCTAGTGTAATAGGGTAAAATATTTATTAAAAAGTTGTATATAGATAGAATTAAGATATTGATGTTGAATATTAACCTATCTTATTCTTCTCAAGGGCTTGATAGAGGACTATGCCTAGGCTTACCATAACATTCAGGCTCGTATTTATTCCCAGCATCGGTAACTCGACTATCTCGTCCATCTCGCTTAAAACTTCCTCCGAAATCCCCGTTGTTTCATTTCCAACAACTAAAGCAATAGGTAATTTATAATCAGCCCTATCGTAAGGAACACTTTTTTCATGCTGTTCGACAGCAATAATTTTGACTTTTGAGTTTTGATTTTTGATTTCTTGGAGCGCTTCAATAGTAGTCGAAGTATAGCTCCAAGGTATCCACTGCCAAGTGTTAACCGAAGCCTTTTTGATTCTTGAGTTGGGGGGAGTCTCTGTTTGTCCGCAAAGATATACTCTTTTTGCGGCGACTGCGTCAGCCAATCTAAAAATAGCTCCAACATTATAAGTATCCCAAACATTATCGCAGATTATATAAATATCATTCCTTTTTATTTTTTTTATTTCTTCTTCTGTTGGAGTAGTTGTTCTAAGTTCTTTTGCACAAAGCTTATTCATATTGGTAAGAAATTCCTCTTTTTCCTGATGGCAGTAGTATTTTAATTATTCGTATTTTTTTCCGCGGATAAATCGTTTTTATTCCAGGCAGCAAAGTTACAGTTAGGGTAATTGGAGCATCCGTAAAAAATCCTCCCTTTTCTAGTCTTTTTTATTATAACTCTTCCTTGATCTTTTGGACATGTGAGTCCTGTCTCTTCAACATAAGACTCTTTATATTTACAGTTTGGAAAATTATTACAAGCATAAAATTTTCCAAATTTTCCCCGTCTAACAACTATATCTCCTCCACATTCAGGACAAATCTTTCCCGTTTTTTCAAGTTCTATTACTATTTTTTTCTGTTCTTCTGCCTTCTCAAGCTTTTGCTCAAAAGGTTTATAAAATTCTTTTAGTATCTCAACCCAATCCCTTTTTCCATTCGCAACATTATCTAATTCATCTTCCATTGATGCGGTAAATGGAATATCATCAATATCTGAAAAGTTAGCAACCAAAAAATCATTAACTATGGTTCCTATTTTTGTTGGAACAAATTTTCTTTCCTGTTTTTCAATATAGTCTCTACCTGTAATGGTTGAGATAATAGGGGCATAAGTTGATGGTCTTCCAATTCCATGTTTTTCAAGAGAAGCAATGATGCTTGCTTCGTTATATCTTGCAGGCGGATTAGTTTTATTTTCTACGATCCTACTCTCATTCAAAGAAAGCTCATCTTTTTCAGATAATTCTGGCAATATTTGTTCCTCTTCTTCATAGAACCAAAGTTTTAAAAATCCCGGAAACTTTAAAACTCTTCCATTTACCTCAAAAAGATATAAGTCTTTGCCTTTTGTCTCTGCCTCAATTTTGGTTGAAAAATAGACTGCATCGCTCATTTGAGTTGAGAGGGCTCTTTTATAAATTAATGAGTAAAGATTTGCATAATCTTTACCTGAAATTCTTGCAACTTCCTGCTGTTGCATTGTGGGATTAGTTGGTCTTATTGCCTCATGGGCTTCTTGCGCAAGTTTTGACTTCGTTTGAAATATTTTAGGTTTTTCTGAGAGATACTCTCTCCCAAATTCTTTATCAATATAATCTCTTGCCTCTTTTACAAAATCAGTGGACAGATTGAATGAATCAGTTCTGTGATATGTTATTATGCCTTCTTCGTATAATTTTTGTGCAACACTCATAGTTCTTTTCCCGGAAAACCCAAGTCTTCTAAAGGCTTCTTGCTGTAAGGTGGAGGTAGTAAAAGGTGGATGAGGAGATCTTTTTGTTTCTTTCTGAATAATAAATTTTATTACAAAACTATTGTTTTTAATATCTTTCTCAATCTCTTCCGCCCTTTTTTTATCAAGAATAGTAAGGGAATATCTATATTCTCCATCATACAAGCTTATTTTTTCTTGTCTTGCAATATTTTGATCATTAATCTTGACCAATTCAAATTCAATTGGTTCAGGTGTCTTTTTACTAGATAGTTTTGCAAAAAGTTTGCAATAATCTTTTTCTTTGAATTTTTCAACCTCTTTTTCTCTTTCAACTATTAATCTCAGAGCAACCGATTGCACACGCCCCGCAGAGAGTTTTCTCTTAATTTTTTTCCAGAGTATTGGTGAGAGCTTGTATCCAACAATTCTATCAAGTACACGTCTTGCGGTTTGTGCCGCAACAAGATTTGTATTAATTTGACGTGGATGAGAAATTGCTTCAAGAATAGCTTTTTGAGTAATCTCATGAAAAACTATCCTTTCAAACAATGTTTTTTTTGAAACTTCATCTTTTAATATCTCGTATAAATGATATGCTATTGCTTCTCCTTCACGGTCAGGGTCTGTTGCAATAATTACTCTATGTGCATCTTTAACTTTTTCTTTAAGTAGTTCAATTATCTTTCTTTTATCCTGTGGGATAACATATTTAGGAGCAAAACCATGTTCTATATCCACCCCAAAATCTCCTTTTGGCAAATCTCTAATATGTCCAAGAGAAGCCTCAATTGCATACTTGTTGCCTAAAAACTTATACAGTGTTCTTGCTTTTGTTGGCGATTCCACCAATATTAAATCTTTCATAATAAAAAAAGTATAACAAATAAAGAATCAAAACTTGAAACTCGAAATTATACCACGAATTAAAGTGTAGGGAAAATATTAAGAAATAACAATCCCTCTATAAGCAAAGAGTTTATTAAAGTCTGGAAAGCTAATTTTAGCATATTCTTGGGTATTTTTGCTAGTTCCAGAAGGATTATGAACATATAATGTTTGGTTGTCAAAATCGTACCCAACAACCAATACCAAATGTCCACCTCTAAAAGATATAGTATTTGTAGGGTTTCTAATCTCATAGCTTACAGAAGTAATTACAAAATTTCCCCTCTCCATTTCTTTGATAACATCGGCCATAACCATTGGTGAAGCAACTTTGACATCAAGATTGAACTTTTCTTTTGCAAATCTGATGAAGGGTTTGTAATAAAGCCCATCCAAAACATCTTTGCCTCTTTTTACATATCCTCCAAACTTCTCACACCCTTTTCCAAGTTCCACAATGAGATAATTCTTTTTAAATTTATACATCAAGACCATCTTTAAACAAGCCATTCCGCAAGCATTCCAACTCCAAAGTTCGTACTCGCTCTTATTTTTTGCTCCAGAATTACTCCATAATGGATCATTTTGAGCAGATATTTTTCCATCGATAATATCCCTCACAAGCTCTCTTGACTCCCACTGGGAAAAATATGGAACATTTTTAATTATCAACTTTCTTTCTCGAGGCTTGTAATTCAGATAATAAATCTTTTCCCTAAGCTCTTTTAATAAATAGAATATATAATCCTTAATAAGCATCATATATATTTTACAACAATTTTTATTTAAAACCTCAATCTAACACTTCGGAGGTGTTATGTACTTGACACATCGGGATAAATATAATATACATAAGATATGCCAAGAAGGAATACTATATTTGCCAATGGAGAATATTATCATATATACAATAGAGCCTTAAATAAGGAACCTATATTTGTCAAAGACCATGACCGTAGACGTTCCATTTTAACTCTTTCTTACTACAGATACAGCAACCCACCTACAAAACTTTCCTATCTCTTATCCTTTGGATATGACAAGAGAAAAGAGATTTTAGATAACATTCAAGATTCAGAAAAACTTGTTGAAATTATTACTTATTGCTTAATGCCCAACCACTATCATTTGCTCTTAAGGCAATTAAAGGAAAATGGCATAAGTAATTATATTAAATTATTTCAAAATAGTTTTACTCGTTATTTTAATACAAAAAACAAAAGAAAACATTATTTATTTGAGGGACAATTTAAAGCTGTTAGAGTAGAAGACAATGAACAGTTTCTACATCTTCATCGTTACATTCATCTAAATCCATATTCCTCATTTATAGTTAAATCTATATCAGAATTAGAAAAGTATCCTTATTCCTCTTTGCCTGAGTATTTAGGAAATCAAAACAATAATTTCTGCCGAAAAGAAGAAATCTTATCTCAATTTAAAAACATTGAATCATACAAAAAATTTATTTTTGATGAAGCAGGATACCAGAGAAGTAGAAAATTGCTAGAACACTTAGTTTTTGAATAAATCCCAATGTGTCAGCCTCAAAACACTTCGGAGGTGTCATGTTTAAAAATGATATTGTTCTGTTATTTTCCGTGCAGTTTCTTCGGGAGACAAGCATGTATTGTTAATTTTTAAAGCAGAATTAATACTATAATTGAATATTAAACCATCTTTAATTAGTTTATTGAACTTTGTAACATCGGAAATCTTATTATAACTTTTTCTCGACTCATCTTTAATTCTTTCTAGTAATTGTTCTCCATCACAAATCAACTCAACAAAATAAACTTTCCCTCTTTCACCAACAACCTTTTTAGCATTTTCAATAAAAGTGTCAGAAACGGTTTTTTCAAATACAAAAGTGAATATTAATCCATTAATTTGATATGTACATGCATAGTCAAATACTCTTAGCCAAATCTCTTCTCTCAATTTTGTAAATGGTTCAGAACCAAAAGAAAAGATGGAACCAACCAAGTTAACCGTAAGATGATTATGAAAGATTTGATAGTTTGTCAATTTTGAAAGCTCTTTTGCTACAGTTAATTTTCCTACGCCTGGTAAACCATAAATAAAAATTAGATTCATAATTTTATATTGCCATAAATTTATATGAATTGATTTTATTCAAAATACAATTCAGGTTGGGCTTTTATTATTTCCCATGAAATAGGTTTATTATGATAAAAAGCATAAGCTCCTATCATTGCCGCATTGTCTGTGCAGTACTTAAGAGGAGGACAATGTATTTGGGAGTGTGGCAGATAGCTTGTAGCATATAGTTTCATTTGATTTCTTAAAGTTTGGTTTGCTGAAACGCCTCCGCCTAAGAGAATTGTTTGAGCATTGAATTTTTCCGCCGCTTTAATAGTTTTTTTAACCAACACGTTTACTATTGCTTTTTGTACTGAAAAACAAATCTCGTTAACTACTTGTTCGTCGAGCCCACCTTTTAGGAATCCTTCGGCCACCTGAAAAGTGCTGATTTGACCACCTCCGAGCTGTTCTTGGTTTATATTTTTAATTCTTTTTACCTCCCGCATTACTTCGGTTTTTAATCCTGAAAAAGAAAAATCAAAATCATCAGAATTTATAAGCGGACTTTTAAAATTAAATCTACTTTTGTTTACCTTTTTTGCACGTATTTCAATTTCAGCTCCTGCAGGATAGCTCAGTCCCAAAAGTTTTCCAATTTTATCCAAAGCCTCCCCTGCCGCATCATCTCTTGTTCCTCCAAGCCATTCATATTTATTATGTGATTTAAAATACAAAAGATCAGTGTGTCCTCCGGAAACAATTAGTCCTACAAATGGGAAAGAAGTATTTGGATTTTCCAGAAAATTTGCATATAAATGAGCAAGTAAATGATGAACAGGTATAAGAGGTTTATCTAAAACAAAGGAAATAGTTTTTGCTGTTTCTACCCCTACTAAAAGTGAGCCAATAAGTCCTGGACCAAGGGTCACGGCAATACTGCCTATTTCATTTATCAATATGTCATTTCCTAGCTTAAAATCATTTAACGCCTTTCCTTTATCTGTCTTTTCTATTGAGTCAATCAAGGCTTTTATTATTACAGGTATCATCATTTTAAGCTGTTCCCTCGCTGCATTTTCAGGAACAATTCCCCCAGTTTGTTTATGAAGTGGAATAGAGGATGAAATTATATTAGATTTAACTTTAATACAATTGTCAATTTTTTCTAGCACTGAAACAGAGGTTTCATCACAAGAAGTTTCAATTGCAAGGATTTTCATTATGATAAAATTTGATCTAGGAGTTTAAATTTAGACTTTGCTATAAATTCTTAAAAGTTACTTTATCTCCAACTTTTATGCTATATTCTTTTACTAGTCCTGAGTTGACTTCAAGAACATAATTGCCTTTTTCTTTTGACCTGTAAATTGGAACGCCTGAAGGGTTTTCATCTCCCTTAACTGGTTCTGCTCCTTCAGCAATATCTATAATCTTATTTTCATCTATAAAAACTATATCAATTGGAAATTTCATGTTTCTCATCCAGAAACTGTAATTGTCTTTTTTATCAAAAACAAAAAGCATTCCCTTGTCCTTATCTAATTTGTCATACTTTGTTAAGCCCGCCATTCTTTCCTTGTCATTTTTGGCAACATAAACGTCAAAAGCGTGATTACCAACTAAAACCTGAGCTGAAGGGCCACCAAAAGGAAGGCTTAGCTTTCCTGATCTAGTAAAGGCTAAGATAACAAGGGCTATGATTAAAACCGCATATGCAAGAATTATTTTTTTCATGCTCTTAAGCCTTAGTTAATATTGTTTCTATAATTTTTTTTGTTGAATAGCTTCTTTTTCTTTTTATGACTTCAACAACTTTTGCATTCACAATTACAGCCTGCTTAATCTTCTTATTTTTTACAGGATCCCCTTTGGTAATTGCAATTATATCAGGCTTTATTTTTTTTACAAGCATTAGGTATTTATTGTCATTGTTGAAATTAGGAATCTTAATTATATAGTCAATCATTTTAAGGCTGGAAAGCAGTATTGCCCTATCATCCTGCTTAATTACAGGCTTACTAATTCCTTTCAGTTTTCTTACACTATCATCACTCTCAAGAATAACAAGAAGTTGTCCTCCAAGCTCTTTCGCTTTGCTTAGAAATTCTATGTGCCCCACATGCAAAATATCAAAACATCCACCTACCAATATAATTTGTTCTCCCAGTTTATGGAGATCCTCCGCTACTTTAGTTGCTTTGTTTATATTTAAAATTTTATCCACAATAGATTAAATGCAAAAATTAAAAATCAAATATCAAAACCTAGTTCAAAGTCAAAAAATTTTTTAGTTTTAAGTTTTATTTTTGATATTTGAGATTTGATCTTTGATTTTATTGTTATTCTTTCGTTCCTCTCAAAAATATGGCTTGCCATGGTGAATATCTAGAGGTAAAAGTTTCAGAAATTATAGTTTTTCCATTATTTTTTACTATTCTCTTAAAGCTTACAATCGCTCCTACCGCTTCATAATCTATTTGTTTTATTACTCCCTTGGAAAGGGCGGGATCATCCTGGTATAAAGGTGGTGGAGCGGGAGTTTGAGAAGACACAATAGGCGTTGTTATGGTAGTTTCTCTCCCATCTTTTTTTCCATAAAATAAAAACTCAAGTCTTTGGTCTATAGGATCTATTACAACTTGAATTAATATATGATTGCCTGTGTCATTTTTAAACTTAAAATCTTCAGTTGGATAGTAAACCGTAGCATCAATTCCTGGCCCCGAACCTTGCTCATAGTAGCTAACTCTGTAAGAGTGCGCGTGTCTTTCAACTATTGGAAGTCCTGCGTTTAAAGCTGCCCTAAAAATAGTAGTTGAAACTTGGCAAACTCCTCCCCCATCTCCCAGGACTGTTCTACCATCCTTAATTACATAAGCCTGTTTATATCCTGTATAGCTAGAAATATCACCTATGGTTTTATTGAAAGAAAAATTTTCGCCAGGAGCAACGATAATACCATTTAATCTAGATGCAGCAAGGGAGATGTTGTATATTCTGTTTGGTATAGAGCCTTTAAAATGAGAAACTCCCTTACCTATCATCTCTACTATACCAAAGTCATTTGCCTCCTCTGTTGTTATATTTGGCTTTATCGTTTGAACGTGAACATTAACCTTATAGTTGTTAACAGATTTGTCTTTTAAAAGTGATGGTATAATTTCTTTGACATCATTGTTTAACCTTTCATAATCCAAAGTTTTACCATCTCTAGATTCTCTAAAGGCTGTAACTCTATTATTTTGCACAGTGAGTAGGGCATCTTCTGCTTCAATAAACACCTTTTTCTGTATTGGATCAACTGCTACTTTCAAATCTTCGCTTGAAAAAGTGTAAGAAGAATCAAGAAAGAAACCGTTTAGATAAGCTGATAAAATCATGTAAAGATCACTAACAAAATTTGAAGTTTTACCTATGCTCATTGCCTGTTCAGCAATAAGTTCTGAATTGTAGCCTATTTTTAAATCTTTGGCGCTGATGGTTGATATTTGCCCATCATTTAAATATAGAGTAAATGAATTTTCAGATATTGTCTTATTTTTATTCTCAAATATTTGTTCTACTTCTTTTCTTGTTTTTTCTCCTACATATGTATTATCAATAAAAACACCCGTGATAACCTTATCTTTATAAGTCTTTTCTATATATATTAGAAAAAAGCTAACTAGTAGATTTCATCTGCTCGTCAGCTAACTGCTTTTGTGAAACACGTCCATGATATACGACACCATCTTGTTCCATTAACTGTTCAATCTGTCTAACGTG
>QZIP01000017.1 GCA_003599595.1 Candidatus Parcubacteria bacterium | reverse complement strand
TTTATAATTTTTATTAATTGACCAAAATATATATATAAGCGCAACAGTTATTGTTAATGTTGAAATATTTTTTGACGGGTTTAATAGTAAATTAATGATCAGCAGTATTCCAAATAAATATCTAACAAAAATTAGGATTGCTTTGGGCCTAATTATTCCTGATTCAACGTCTCCCTTGGCAAACCTGTAGAACATAATTATTGCCTGGTATAAGTTTTTTCTTGGAATCCAATAAACTACAGCGTCTCTTACGAATTTTATATTTATTTCTTTTTCTTTTAATTTTCTGGCAAAATAATAATCTTCATTATCTGATAGATCTTCTCTAAATCCCCCTAATTTTTCCCATACGTATTTTTTAAAAGCAACAGAACGGGTGGAGGGAAGGAAATTATTTCCTTTAACTTTATCCGGCATCACCAAAACATACGGAACCAAACACTTTTCAAATATGGAATCCGTTATGGAACTATAAAATCCCGCTACTACCTGTGTCTCCTGTTCCATTCTAAAAGGCTCTGTTATCTTTCTGACCCATTCTTTGTCCAGGATGCATCCTGCATCGGAACATAGTATAATCTCATTCTTTGATTGTTTTATTGCCTCATTCCTCCCAACAGACCTATTCCCCTTTTTGGTAATAATCTTTATTATATTATTAAATATTGGAAATTTGCCGCCTTTGGCGGGCCTCGATACTAGCGGGAAATTGGAAATTACCGACAATGTGTTGTCGCTCGATCCTCCATCAACGATAATAATCTCATCCGGAAGAAATGTCTGTAAAAACAAAGACTCCAAAAATAGACCGATAGATTTTTCTTCATTCAATACCGTTGCAATAAAGGTGGTTTTGGGTTGCATATTCCTATGCCTTTAGTATATCATAACGGATACTATGGTAGATCCGTACCGGATGATTATTATAAATGCCTCTGCTTCTTTATTGCTGCTGTTATATTTTTTAATAACCAAGTATATTTTTAAGAAAAGGACTAATTATCCTCTGCTACTATTGCTAATATCACTTTTGCCACTGTTAAGTCTTTTAAGAAAGGGTGCATATGAAAGCGGTGATTTTAACTTACATATATACCGGGCAATGGCTTTTTTTGATTCTCTTAAAGAGGGACTTTTTATGCCATCCTGGGCTGCTGATTTGAATGCTACATATGGTTACCCACTGTTTGTATTTGTCAATCCTCTACCCTATTATTTAATTTCTTTTTTTCATTTATTAGGCTTTTCTTTTATTGGCAGTCTAAAATTATATTTTGCTTTTTCTTATATTGCTTCCGGAATATTTATGTATCTATTTACCAAAAAAATATTCAAAAATGACTTAGCCGCTTTTACGTCATCAATATTCTATCTTTTTGTCCCCTATCATTTAGTTGACTTACACTTTAGAACTACTATTGGAGAAATATTTGTTTTTACACTTATCCCATTAATATTATTAAATTTTTTCTATCTTGTTTCTAAAAAAAAATTAATATTTATGTTTTCTTCGGGATTGTTTCTGGCGCTTCTTTTTATGACTCATCAAGGAATATCTGTTTTTGTCTTAGTAATGATACTGAGCTTTCTAATATTTTCACTGAAAAAAAATAATGAATTAAACTTAAATAGCGCAAGGTTAATTTTGCCAGCGTTTATAATTGGCGCTATTCTTTCTTCATACACTTGGCTTCCCTATTTATATCTTGCGCAATACACCTTAACTCACAAACTTTCATCTCAAATAGTCTCCTTTCCAGACTTTGCCGAGCTAATAATCTCACCGTGGAGGAACGGATTATTGTTTCAGGGGCCAAAAGGAGAACTTTCCTATATAATTGGATATACTCAATTAGCTGTTATAATTTTTAGTGCAATTCAATTATTTACCGGTAAGCTTACCAAGAAGATTTCAACTAATCTCTGGTTTTGGCTGCTCTTTTTTCTTTCTGTTTTATTTATGATTACCCCACTTTCTGCTTTTATTTGGAATAATGTACCACTAATTAATGCACTTCAATTTTCAACAAGACTACTTTTACTCTTGTCTTTTTGCTCTTCTATTATTGCCGGCTATTTAGTATTGTCCTTAATAAAGAGAAAAAAAATATTGTTTTTAATTCTGATCCTGACAATATCTTATACAATACTCAACTGGGGGCACAGAAAGGTGATACCAGAATTTTCAGATCAAACACTAAGAGGAAATCTCCCAAAGAGTACTGCAGAAGGTGAAGGGCTTGCATACATAGGAAATTCTAAATGGTGGAAAGATAAGAATCTTTGGATAAACAAAATTCCTAAAAATAGAATAGAAATTATTGAAGGAGAAGGACAAATAAAGGAAATCTCAAGGAGCTCAATTAAGCACGGATATATAATTAATTCTGATAAAAAACTTACTATTAAAGACAATACAGTATTTTTCCCCGGGTGGAAAGTTAAGATTAACGGTAAAGAAGTGCCTATAATAAATGATTATCAAAAATCAGAAGCGCTAATTGTTTGCAATGCATCAAAGGGCTTAAGCTATGTAGAGGTCAGCTACAATGATCTACCGTTACATAAAGCATCAAAAGTTATAAGCATAATAGGATTTATTTCTGTTTTCTTTTTCCTCTTTTATCAGCTAACAACGGCACTACTTAGAAAAAAAAGAATGAAGCTCTTTTGAAATAAATTCCAGCTCTTTTTTTGTTATTCCAGGGAATAAAGGTAGGGAAAGACAAGTTCTTGCCAGTTTTTCAGCATTTGGAAAGTCTCCCTTTTTGTAGCCCAGATAAGAGAAGGCTTTTTGCAAATGCAAAGGCAAAGGATAATGTATACCGCAGTGTATTTTTCTACTCTTTAAAAAAGATAGTAAATTATCTCTCCTTTGAGTTTCTATCACAAAAAGGTGATAATTATAAATATGGCCATTTATATCTTTGGGCAAATCAATTGGAAGTCCATTTAATAATTTTTTTAAAGTTTTTGCAGATTTTCTTCTTTCATTGTTCCACTTATCTAAATAGTTAAGCTTAATATTTAAAATATGTGCCTGAATTGAATCTAGGCGGCTATTGTAGCCTAAAACTGAATGTTCATATTTCTCTTCTTGGCCGTGATCTCTTAAAGACTTAATCTTTTTTGCTAACTTACTGTCCGAAGTGACTATGGCTCCAGCATCACCAAAAGCTCCAAGATTTTTACCTGGATAAAAGGAAAAGGCAGCAAGACTCCCAAAGGTTCCTGCTTTTTTATTTTTCAAAATGCTTCCGTGGGCTTGACAGGCATCTTCCAATACAACAAGTTTATACTTCTTTGCAATTTTAATAATTGATTCCATATCACAAACCTGACCATAAAGATGAACTGGAATTATGGCTTTTGTTCTTGGAGTTATTGCTTTTTCTATTTTTGCTTCATCTATTAGCCTAGTTTCTGGGTTTATGTCAACAAAAACAGGCGTTGCACCAAGAAAAATTACAGGTGAGGCAGTTGCGATAAAAGACATTGCCGGAATAATTATCTCATCCCCTTTTTCAATTCCTATAGCTTTTAATGAGAGCATTAAAGCGTCAGTTCCAGAAGCAACGCCAATGCAATATTTTGTACCAACATAATTTGCAAAATTATTTTCAAAATTTTCTACTTCTTTTCCTAAGATAAAATCAGAGGTACTGATGATGTTTGCTATGCCTTTTTGAATTAACGGGACAAGACCTTTTGATTGTCTTTGAAGGTCAACAAGTGGAATATTCATTTTAAAATCGGTTTTCTTAAAATTTATTGTATAATTGTACCAGTGATTTATTGTCTTAGCAATTATTAACCACTTAAACTATACTTATTGTTAAAACTATGAAAAATATTAGAATCTCTATTTTGGGATTAGGATATTGGGGCCCAAATATTGTAAGGAATTTACTTAAGGTCCCTGGCGCGGAGATTGTTTCTATATGCGATCTTGATGAAAAAAAAGTAAAAAATGCTTTATCTACTTTCCCAACCGTCAAAGCCACAAGCAATTATAAAGAAATCATTCTAGACAAAAGTATCGATGCTGTTGCAGTTGCGACTCCCACAGAAACCCACTTTAAGATTGCAAAAGAAGCATTGGAGGCTAATAAAAATGTCCTAATTGAAAAACCAATGACCAAGACAAGCAAAGAAGCAAGTGAATTAATTACATTGGCAAGGAAAAAAAAGAAGATACTTATGGTAGGCCATACTTTTGTTTACAGTGAACCTGTAAGAATGATAAAGAAAATAATAGAAAGCAAAAGGCTAGGAAAAATTTATTATTATGACAGTACAAGAATAAATCTGGGTATAATCAGGTCTGATTCAAATGTAATTTGGGATCTTGCACCGCATGATCTATCTATTCTGGGCTATATTTTTCAGGAAGATCCAATAAGTCTTCAGGCTTTTGGATCTTCTCATATAAATCAGAAGAGTGAAGAAATGGCACATATAATAATAAAATATAGAAATAACTTAAGCGCCCATATTCACGTAAGCTGGCTTTCTCCTGTTAAAATTAGAACAACAATTATTGGAGGAAGTAAAAAGATGGTTGTATATAATGATATTGAACCAAGCGAAAAAATAAAAATATATGATAAAAGTATTAAAATTTCTCCAGCGAAAATAACACCCTTCTCACCTGCCTACAGAAGCGGTGATGTTGTAATCCCTCATCTGGAAGAAAAAGAGGCCTTGTTGACAGAACTAACACATTTTATTGAGTGTATTAAAGAAAACAAAAAACCATTAACAGACGGCACTGAAGGACTGAGGACCATCCAGTTACTAGAGGCAACAGACAATGCGCTAAAAACTAAATCTGAAGTTAAAGTTTTATGATGTCTAACAACAAACAACAAAAGCTTCCCTTTTCCGTATCCTTAGTTGTTCCTGTTTACAATAATGAACAAACAGTAATTAAGCAATTGGATATGATTCATAAGATACTTAATTCTCTTTGCAGTGATTATGAAATTTTAATTGGTGACGATTATAGCAGTGATAAAACAGTGAAGCTTATAAAAGATAGGTATGCAGAAAACAATAAATTTAAAATTAACGTAAACACACAGAATTTGGGAATTGCAAAAAATCTAAAACATCTATATAAAAATGCTTCTAAAGAATATGTAGCCTTATTTAGTGCTGATGGTGATTGGGATCCAAATGATATTAAAAGATTATTAATTAAAGCGTTGGAAACTAAAGCAGATTTAGTTATTGGAGAAAGAAATAAAAAAAAACAATATAATGCATATAGAAGAACTATTTCATATTTATATAACTTTTTACCTAAAATATTGTTTAGTGTTGAAACTTTTGATGCAGGAAGCATAAAAGTTATAAAGAGGGATTATCTGCAAGATGCTAAATTTTTGTCAAAGGGAGTTTTTTTTGAGGCGGAACTTATTATTAGAACAAAGAAGAATGGAGGCAAGATAACAAATTGTCCAATAAATTTTAAACGGAAAAATGATAAGGATACAGGTGCAAAATTAAAACTTGTTTTTGAATCTTTGGTTGATATTGCTATACTTAAGCTTAATGGATTATAGAATTTAAGATCAAGTCTCTCCAATGATTCTTGCTGGATTTCCCGCAAGAATTTTATTACTGGGAACATCTCTTGTGACGACCGCCCCCGCGCCGATTATTGAGTTTTCTCCAATAGTTACTCCTCCAAGAATGGTTGCGTTTGAGCCAATTGTTGCACCTTTTTTAACTACTGTCTTTTCAACTTTCCAATCACCTTGTTTTTTAACACTACCATCTTTATTTGTAGAACGTGGATATTTATCATTTATAAATACAACATGGTGGCCTATAAAAACTTCATCTTCTACAATAACTCCTTCGCAGATAAAGGAGTGAGACTGAATTTTTACTCTATCCCCAATTACAACATCTTTTTGGACTTCAACGAATGTTCCAATCATACATTCTTCTCCTATTGCACAACCGTATAAATTTACAAAATCATAAACTTTGGTATTTTTACCAATGTTGCAGTTATTTATAAGCTGAAGATTGTTTGTCATATCAAAAAATGATTTATCCCTATTTATTTAGGTATACAGTGTATTATATAATATAATATTCAAAAAGATAAATCTTATTGTTATATTTTATGAAGTGGCAACGGATAGCTCAAAAAATATATGAAGTTACTCCCCTATTTTATGATTACCAGTTAGATTTTTTTAATGGCAATCACTTAAGAATTTTAAAGAAAAAGCTAAAACAGATCCCCAAAGAAAAAATATTAGAGATAGGATGTGGAACGGCACCAATACTTAAGGAATTTCATCCAAAAACATATGTAGGGATTGATATAGATGAAAAATTTATAAATATTGCAAAGAAACTCCACCGCAAGACTAACTACAAATTTTATATTAAGGATGGAAGGAAAGTTGAAACAGATGAGGAATTTGACATGGTAATTCTTTCTCATACAACGCACCACTTCTCAGACTTAGATATAAAAAAAGTGTTAAAGAGTCTTGAAAAAATTAGATTCAAACATCTAGTAATTTATGATACTGAACCAATGGGATTACTTGCACCAATCTTGATCAAGCTTGATTTAGGAAACTATTTTAGAAAAGAGAAAGATTTTCACAGTCTATTAAACGGAAAATATAAAATAATTCATAGTGAAACATTTAAATCAAATAGGCCCTTCTATAAATATCCTCTACTGATTATTTCTAAAAAACAATAAAGTAATATGATAGATCCATATAAAATGATTGTTGTCAATGTAATTGCATCAGCGGGTTTATTAGTTTTTTTATTATTTTATAGATTTATATTTCCGGAAAAGAAGATAAATTTATTTTTATTATTAATTTTAATTTCTATTCTTCCGCTTATAAGCATTCTAAGACAGGGCACATATGAAAGTGGAGATCTAACTCTGCATTCTGTTTTTTTGATGAGCTTTTATGAAACTTTAAAGGAAGGGGTTTTCCCTCCACAGTGGGCGGGAGGACTTTGTGGCGGGTATGGTTGTCCAGTATTCATGTTTGAATATCCCTTGCCTTACTACATTGGCGCAATTTTCCATTTTTTAGGCTTTTCTTTTATCAACAGCATAAAACTGCTTTTAATATTTTCATTTATTACATCGGGCACCGGGATGTACTTTTGGGCAAAAGCAGAGTACGGTAAAGTTCCTGGTTTTGTTGCGTCTATTTTTTATTTATTTGCACCTTATCATTTAGTAGATATGCATTTTAGGGTTTCTGTTGGAGAAGTAATCTCTTTTACCTTCATTCCCTTCCTGTTTTTATTTTCTAAAAGAACTATTGAAACTAAAAAAATTAAATTTGTGATATTGGTAGCATTAAGCTTAACATTGCTTATTCTTTCCCATATAAGTATAGCCCTTGCTGTTCTTCCTATTCTTGCGGGTTATTGCTTCATTGTAATAAGAAGAAAAAACCAAGACAGTATTAAGCGTCTTGTCTTTTTTCTATCTTCTATATTATTAGGGATTGCTCTTTCTTCTTATTATCTAATTCCAGGAATACTTGAAGTTAAGTACACATGGTATCATCAACTGACACTGGGAGACTTCAAGCCTTTGACCGAATACCTCTTTTCACCGGCTTTATTCGGATTGTTATTCCAAGGCCACAATGGAGAATTACGCTTAATAGTAGGGTATGCACACATACTAGCATTTCTTGTTTCTATATATTTAATATTAAAGAGAACAGGCTCTAGATTCCCGCTCTTGATACTTTGGACTGCTTATTCTCTATTTTTATTTCTCATGATGCAGCAATTTTCAAAACCTCTTTGGGAGATTTTTCCGTTTTTAAGAACTTTTAGCATGCCATGGAGACTTTTAATTCCCATAGCATTTTTAACTGCAGCTATTGCTGGAAATGTGGTAAAAATAATCAATAATAAAACATTTATAGTTGTCTTATGTGTATTTGCAGTTGGTACAACTATATTAAACTGGGGGAATAGAAAGATGGTTCCGGAATACAAGGATAGTTACTTTACCCATTGGTCATTATATAGCGAGTATTTTGAGCCGGATAAAGAGGTCTTTAGAAAGTCGTATTTTGATAGAATTGCTCTTGCTCCAGAACTTGTTTTAAATAGACCTAAATACCCAATTGAGATCATTAATGGGGAGGCTGAATATACTCAAATAGCTAGAACTTCAACCTTGCATAGCTATATAATTGATGCAAAAACTGATATTTATGCTAAGGAAAATACATTTTATTTTCCCGGATGGAAATTAAGAGTAAACGATATTGAGGAGCCGGTAATCTATAATGACCCTCAACGTCTTGGAATTATGTATTTTAAATTAAAGCCTGGATTGCATAAGGTAGATTTTGAATTTAGTGATACAAAGGCAAGAAAAATATCTAGATGGATTAGCTTAATAACCCTAATATTAATGATGGTTATTTTAATTTTGTCAACTATTAGAAGAAATAAAGCTCTGAGAGCTACTACAAGACTACTTAGATCTATTCTTCCAAAGTCTTAGGTAAGTATTTACCATATTTTCCCAAGTTTGATCCTTAACCCATTTGTATGCCTCTTCTACCATATCTCTTTCCTCTTGCGGATTGTTTATAAAATATATAACTCTTTCACTTAACTCTTTAGAAGAATCTGTAATTATTATGCCTTTTGCAAATGGGCTCATTTTTAAATAGTCCCTTTTTATTGGGTTATCGTATACTGCAAAAACCAAGCGCTTTGCAGCCATTGCCTCAAGGATGGATAAGTATCTAGATACGAACGCAAATCTATAGTGTTGAAGATATTTTTCTGGGTTCTTTTTAAAACCAATTACCTCAACGTCTTTTCCGATTTGCGTACGATACTTCCCGTCTCCTATAACTAAAAAATTGAAGTCTGGAATTTTCTTTTTTATAAGCTTATATGCTCGAAGATAAGTTTGGATTCCTGTTTGCTCATCCAATCTTCCAAAGAACACTGCCGAATTCTTATATTTGATATTTGATATTTGATATTTGATATTTTTTTTTGCTGCTCCATAAGAAACATAATCAGGTTTTGTCTTGTACCATTTTTTAATGAAATCCCCTATACAGATATTTCCATATGACAGAATCTCTGAAAGCTTTCTTATTAATATTGTTTTTTTTCTCAGAGGGTACTCTTCATAGCCATGGAATGTTGTAAAAATAGGCTTATTAAAAAATAGAAACCGGAAAGGAAGATACCAAATAAAAACATCGTGACAATGTATTACATCTGCTTGCTTAATAAAATTTCTGTTCTTCCATAACAAGAGCCAAATTCTAAATTTTTTAAGCTTTCCTTCTTTTCCAAAGTCTAAATATAATATCTCTAATTTGTTGTTAAACTTATGTTCAGTTTGGATTGTTAAATCAATCTTTTTTATCTTTTTAGCTTCATTATCACTCTGTGCATCAGTCTGACAACTTGAGTTTTGATTGATTTCTTGGTCCAAAGTCTTCTGAGTGATCAAAAAAACTTTATGTCCTTTTTCCAACAGTTTTCTAGAAATTTTCTCAACGTGCTTCTCCACCCCTCCAATATGCGGATAAAAATATGGGGTAAAAAAAAGTATTCTCATAAATTTACTTCTAAAGTTGTAGTGCAAACTAAATATTAAATTTTTATAATGATTAATTTTAGACTCTAACTAACGACTTCTTCGACCTGATTGACATGAGTGGACCCGAAAGGATTCGAACCTTCGACTTCTTCGATGTGAACGAAGCGCTCTACCGCTGAGCTACGAGTCCCTGCCACAGATGTGAATGCAGCACCGCGTCAAATCAAACGCCGCTGGCAAGTCTGACTTGCCGCTCTACCAGTGAAATACAGATCCTTTATTATTGTATGAGGTTATTTTATCAAAGTTTCAAACTTAATTCTATTATTTAAAATCCCTGGAGCTGTTGACAAATGTAGGGAAATGAAAGAAAATATATAATTATGATAAACAAACTTTCTTCCCTAATAATGGATTTGATCCAGACCTTTGTTATTGCTGGTGCAATCTTTGTGGTTATGTATGCTTTTATCTTTAGACTCCATCAGGTTGATGGACAATCAATGTATCCCACTTTACACAATAAAGATCTAATGATTACAAATGTAATAGAGCTTAAATTTAACTCATTAAAAAGAGGAGACATAATAGTATTTGAGGCCCCACCTCCAAATGCTGATAAAGACTATATCAAAAGAATTATTGGTCTTCCGGGTGAGAAAATTATGGTTAGAGATGGAGATGTATATATTAATAATAATAAATTAGATGAAAGCTCTTATCTGCCTTCTGACTACAAAACATATGGAGAAAGATTTTTAAGAGATGGGCAGGATTATGTCATCCCTGAGGGAAGCTACTTTGCAATCGGAGACAATAGAACTATGAGTTCTGATTCCCGTGATTTTGGACCTATAAGACTTGATAAGGTAATTGGAAAATCTTTTATTTCCTATTGGCCGGTTGATAGATTTAGGATAATTAAAGGGGCTGAATACGGTCTTTAAAGAGAAGCATCCATAATTTTGTCGTAAATTTCTTTGAGCTTTTGTCCTGTTTCTTCTTCATTTCCCTTCCAAACAAATCTAATTCTACCTTCCTTACTGGATTGAAATAGTTCAACATTGTGGCAGGCAAGCTTTTCTTTTATTTTTTTTGCCATATCTTCCTGTTCTGGTATATAAATCTTATCTGCTTTCTTATGGGGTTCCCTTTTTTGAGTTTCTGCCTTAATTTGTCTTGCGACTTCTTCTGCACCTCTTACGCTAATTCCTTCGACCAATATTTTTTTAAAGGCAGAAAGCATAAGCTTGTGGTCATTTATAGAAATCAGTGGTCTTACGTGACCTTCTGTTATTACTCCTGCGGCCAAGGCGTCTTTTATTGCGTCCGGAAGAGTAAGGAGTCTAATACTGTTTGAAATGTAGGGCAAACTTTTACCAACCCTTTTTGCTACCTCTGTAACTGAGATTCCAAACTCGTCAATCAATCTTTTATATGCCTGTGCTCTCTCAATTGGGTTAAGATCTTCTCTCTGTACATTCTCAACGATAGACATTTCAAGCATCCCCTGTGGAGTTGTTTCTCTTATTACAACTGGAACCTTTGACAATCCCAAGACTCTTGCAGCTCTCCATCTTCTTTCTCCAGCAATTATCTGAAAACCGGCAGGAGTTTTAGCTACAACTATCGGTTCCAAAATTCCCTGTTCTCTTATTGAATTCACAAGATCTGTTAGTGAATCAGGAGAGATTAATCCTCTGGGCTGTAAGGGGTTTGGTTGAAGAAAATTTGTCTCAAGCTCTACTAGTCTGTCTTCTGTATCCATTTTGATTTATAGCAATTTATACATTAATTATTTCTATGTATTTTTTGCCTCTTAATAATTTGAAGCCTACGATCCCTTCAGAGATAGCAAATATGGTAAAATCTTTTCCCATAGATACTCCCTTGCCTGCAAAAAATTTTGCTCCCTTTTGGCGGACAATTATATTTCCAGGAAATACCTTTTCACCACCAAAGATCTTTACTCCACGCCTCTTTGAAATGGAATCTCTATTTCCTTTTACTGCTCCTTGTGATTTTGTGTGTGCCATTTTTTATTTTTATCCTTATTTTGTTTTAATTTACTCTAATCTCTGTGAAAAGTCAACACTTACTTTTTCACAGTGGTTTTTTTTGTATCTTTTGAGTCTAAGTTAACCGGAGCTGATTTCTTTTTTTCTTCCTTTTTTTCAATAGAATCAATAACAACCTTAGAAAACATATGTCTATAGCCTGTTTTTCTTCTGTATTTTGATTTAGCCCTGAATTTAACAACTCTTATTTTTTTTCCTTTTGTTTCTTCAAGTATCTTTGCTGAAACCACAACATCTTCAAGATAAGGTTTACCCACAGATACTTGTCCATCTGAAACATAAAGTAATACTTTATCAAATTTCTGTTCTTCTCCAGGTTTGACTTCTAGTTTTTCAATCTCCAGGACAAGACCTTTATTAACTTTGTACTGTTTTCCGCCTGTTTCTATAACTGCATACTGCATAATATATTTTTGCAACTGATACTAGACGTATCTTTTAGTCACAACGCATATTGTACCAAATATTTCATCTAATTTCCATAAGAATCTTATTACGGGACTCAAAACTGATAGAGGAGATTATTCCCAATAGAATAAAGCTTGTTAATAATGAGCTTCCTCCATATGACATAAAGGGTAGTGTAATACCTACAATTGGCAGAAGACCAAGATTCATCCCAATATTAAAAAATGTTTGTGTTAAAAATAAGAAAAATGCCCCCATAACAACGAGATATGAAAAACTGTCCTGCGCGGACTTTGCAATTTTATAAATTCTGAATAACAAATAAACATAAAGAAACAGAATAATTCCTCCCCCTATAAACCCTAAACTCTCTGTTATGGTTGCAAAAATAAAATCCGTATGTCTTTCCGGTAAAAATCTTAGAATTGATTGAGTTGCCTGACCATATCCTTTACCAAAAATTCCTCCGCTTCCGATAGAGATTAAGGCTTGAATGGCGTTATATGAGGATCCAAATGGGTCATGTGATGAGTTAAAAAAGGTTAGAATCCGGTCTTTTTGGTAATCATGAAGAAAATTATAGAGAAGTGGAAGTGGGATCAGAATAAGTAAGCTTAAAGAAATAAGATAGGATAATGGGAATCCGTAAATAAAAACTGTAAGTATGGCTGATACAAAGTATACACTTGCACTTCCTAAATCAGGTTGTTTTAATATAAGGAAAATTATTGGAGAGATAAGCAGAATGGTTTTAACAAACCTTAGCAGAGATTTTGTTTCCCCGGAAGACAAAAAAGCAGACATAAAAATAATGAAAAATGGTTTTAAGACCTCAGAAAACTGTATTCTAATTCCTAGAAACTCAATCCATCTAACAGCCCCTTTTGCTTCAATACCAATAATAAAAGTTATTAATAAGATAAATAATGAAAAAAAATAGATTTGTTTTGAATAGATTGCAAAGATTCTGAAGTTAAGATTTAAAAAAATTAAATAAAATACCAATGCAATTATTAAGAAAATGAGTTGCTGCCTAAACAAGGTTGTATCTATAGAGTAAAAAGTTGAAAGACTTATAAATACTAAAAGAAGAGCAGGGACTAAAATGGAGAAATCAACTCTTTCTATTGAAAATTTATTCATTTTTGGGAACCACTTTAAAATGACTAGACTCAATAAGACTTTCTACAAGCGCTTTTCTTTTTATTTCTTGTTCAAATTTTTTTGGCCATTTTTCCAAATAAACATCAACTTTTTCATCCAGTTTTGTTCCAATCTTTTTCCTTTCTCCTTGAATTAAACGAATTATTTCCCTTGCTTCACCAGCTTCTAAATCTTGATTATCTGGATCTTTAAAATCTCCCTTAATTACGAATTGATCGTCTTTTCCCTCATAATCTAGCTCATATACATTTACTTCATCAAGAACAACTTTTTCTATTTCTTTTGAAAATGATGAAGGCCCTTTATATTTAAGCTGCTTAATTGGAATCCGAACTTTTACTCCTTCCATTTTCCTTGCTCCATGGATGATGGACACTAATTCTATTGCGCTTTGCATTTCTTTTTCTAACTTTTTATCTATTAATGATTCATCGGACTTTGGCCAGCTTGAGAGATGAACAGATTCTTTTCCTGTTAGGTTGCCATATATATCTTCAGACAAAAATGGAATAATAGGCGCAAGTAGTTGAGATAAGATTATAAGAACCTGGTATGTAGTTTCATAAAAAGCTATCTTGTCTTCAGGGTCCTGAGCGGATGGCCCTACTCTATTTCTAGATCTTCTAATATACCAGGAAGACAGATGATCAACAAACTTTTTAAGTCTTTCAATCGCTGATACAGTGTCATAGTTATCTAAATCAATAGTTACCTCTTTAATGAGTTTATTGACAAGGGACAATATCCATTTGTCCAAAGGGCTTGTTTGCTGCTTGTTGCTTGTGGCTTGAGGGATCCAGGAGTCCACATTGGCATAAGTTACAAAAAAGTTGTAAACATTCCAAAGAACAAGCATCGTTCCTTTCACCTGGTTTTTATATTGCTCTTCCGAGATCAATATATCCTCTCCCCGCATAACAGGACTTCCCAAAAGATATAGCCTTAAAGCATCTCCCCCATAAGTATTAAGCATCATTTTGGGGTCTGGGTAGTTTCCATAATTTTTGCTCATTTTTCTACCGTCACTTCCTAGTATCACTCCTTCAACAACTACATTTTTAAAGGCCTTTGATCCGTAAAGCGCTGCACCAATAACATGCAATACATAAAACCAAGCGCGGATTTGCCCCGTATACTCTGCTATAAAATCCGGAGGGAAAAATTCTTCCAATTTTTCTTCATTATCAAAGGGGAAGTGACGTTCTGCAAAAGAGGCGCTTCCTGCTTCAATCCAAGAATCTAAAACTTCAGGTGTTCTAAAGGCTTTTTGCTTACACTTTTTACACTGGACAGTTATTTGATCAATTTCCGGCTTATGAAGATCATCTATTTTTTGGCCGGATGCATCTTCAAGGTCTTTGATTGAACCAGGAACAAATCTTTCCCCACACTCACACTCCCAAACAGGGACAGGGGAACCCCAATACCTATTTCTTGATATATTCCAATCGGGAGCATTTTCCAGGCTTTTTAGAAATCTACCATATTTAAAGTGTTTAGGAAACCAATTTACCTCTTCATTAGTTTTTTTCATAAGAGGCTTAAGAGTCTGAACATTGACAAACCACGCATCAAGAGGAGAATAATAAAGTCTTGTCTGACACCTCCAACATAAAGGAACGCTGTGGGGAAGATCCTTATCACTGTAAACCAGCCCACGCGATTTTAAGTCCTCATTGACCGCTTTGTTTGCTTTAAGATAGTACATGCCCCCAAACTTTGGGACGTCGGCTTTTATTATCCCTTCCTCATCCAGATGCATTTCAATATGAATATTTTGCTCCTTCATAACTTTTAAGTCTTCTTCACCATATGCTGCAATCGTAACTACACCGGTTCCTTCTTCTGCTGTTACAAAGCCGCCTGCAATAATCTCAAACGCTTTTTCCCCTTTTTCTATTGGATAGTAATCATAATGAGGGATAAATCTTTTACTAATGATATCTTGTCCCTTAAATTCATCAACTATTTCCCATTTTGGTTCTGGCTTTAGCATTTTAAGAGTGGTTTTTGCAAGAATAAGATATTCGTCTCCTTGCTGGACTTTGACGTAAATTAATTTAGGGTTTACAGCAAGCGCTGGGGTGACTATTTTATTCCAGGGAGTTGTGGACCAGGCTAGAATAAAAGTATTTTTTTCGTTTTCGAGTTCAAATTTGTAAGTAGTTGCAGAGTCTACAAGCTCTTTGTAATTTTCAGCGTCCATTGCTACTTCAAAATTAGAAATAGGTGTTGCACAATGAGGACAATAAAGAGAAACACGCAGTCCCTTATAAACATAGCCCTTGTCATACATCTGCTTAAAAACCCACATTACAGACTCCATATAATCTTTATCCCATGTTTTATAGGCGTGTTTGAAATCTGCCCATCTTCCAACGTGATCAACATACCATTCCCAATCTGCTGATACCTGATTAACATACTCTTTACACTTCTTTATAAACTGCTTTACTCCTACTGTATCTTCTATATCTCTTTTCTTTTTAATACCCAATTCTCCTTCTACTTTGTTTTCAATTGGTAATCCATGGCCGTCCCATCCCCAAACACGGCGCACTCTATAGCCTTTCATTGTCCAATAGCGGCCAAATAGGTCTTTTGGTATGCTTGAAAGAAGCGATCCATAATGAGGCTGACCGGTAACAAATGGAGGTCCATCAAGAAAAGTCCAACGCTTATTTACAGGCCTAGTTTCAATAGATTTTTCAAATATTTTGTTCTTTTTCCAATATTCGAGTGTTTTCTCTTCAAGCTCTGGAAAATTAACATTTGACTTTATAGATTTAAACATATTGATATTATAGTTGAAGGAAAAATAATCTTCAAGCTAACCATCAATAACTTAACCCTAAGACCTGGAAATATAGCTCCACAAATTTTGCTTGGATTCGGAATATAATGTATGATCAAGGAATTACTGGTTTTGGGGAGGCTTATTATTAATTATAGTAATTGTTCCGCAGGGCTCACCACTTGATCCATTGTCGGAACCCATAAAACAGTCCGCCACAAGAATTATTCCGTTCTGACCTTCTCTTGGCACCAAACCATTACTTGCAACAATACCTTCCACTTCTGTCTCATCGATGCCTAACGACCTAAGATCTCTAAATGTTCTATCGATTGGACATCTATACGATGTTTTACACCCTTTACATTTTTCAGATACTGTACGGCTAATAATCTCAACCATATTTAGTAATTTTTAAAAAAACTTTAAGTGGGACTCGCCACCTGGAAGGTGGAACAGATTCGCCACCTGATGACAAAAGTTATTTCCAGGCTATTTTTATTTTAGCACAGTTTTATGCTCGAGCAAAATTTGTGTCAGGACAAGACATGATACGCTTCAACTTTAATCTCAATGAGCCTACGAGTTTATAATCCAAAGTATTTTTTATATGCTTCTTCGTTCTCTATTTTAAAAATCTTTAAAATCATTACTTCTTTATCAATTCCGAACATATTTCTTAAATATTCAATTTCCTCATCGCAAATAAAAGGAGTTATATAAACACTTTCTTGCAATTTTAAAAGTTTTAGTTTTTTCAGGGTTTGCCGAAACATCTCTCTTTGTGGCTTGCGAAGATTGGAAATATCATAAATTATCAATCTCCATTTTCCATCCCTTTTTTCCTTTAACTTTATCTCGTCTAAATCATACTTTAAAAGTCTCTTGCTGCCTTTTTCTGTGATATTTACTATTCCGTTTTTAATCTCGATTACTTTTTGTTGCTGTAATCTTTTAAGGAGTTGTCGAAGTCTACCTAGATTATATTTCTCCCATTCTTTTTTATCGTTTTTCCATTTTTCCTGTTCCTCTTTTTTTAAAAAGTAGCTAACTCCAGCTATGCCAGGAAATAATAAAACTGTCGCCATCACTGTTCCCACAGCCAACAGCTTAAGCACGTCTTTAACCTTTGGATCAATTCTCTCTCTTTTATTATCCCCTTTATTCATTTGAATTAAGCAATGCCCGTATTCTAGAACTTATGATTTCTATTTAAAGCAATAATTCTTTAATAAAGAAAATTAATTATGTCTAATAAGCAATAACTAAATTCTAACACAAATTTCGCTCGAGTAAAATTTGTGTTGTTTTTAAGCAGGGCAATAGTTGATTTAGAATAAGCATTTTAATATGCTATTTAGCGGGTCATTTATAGATAATTTTTAACTTCTTTAATTATTACTGAGCTCTACTTCTGCTCTTTCGTCAGTGTCAGAATTTGGATTGTTAATCCAAATTCTGATAGAAGAAAGCTTGTATAGTCTATAAAGTTTTTTATTTAGCATGTTTTTAAGTCCTTTTCCAAAGGCTTCAGTTATTGTTCCATAAGGGTAATTACGTTTGAAATATATTTTAATTGCATTTGAGATTTCGGTAAGTTTTAATTTTTTAATTTCTCCTTCTATTTGCAATCCTATTCCTTCTCCCCAATCCTGATGAGAGTCGAAAATAGCAACTGAAATTTTATTGTTTTCTTTGAAATTTAAACAATGCTTAGAATTAGGGATTGAAACAAAATAAAAATTCCAATCATTGTCATAAGCATAGACAACAGGAGAAACCCAAGCATTTCCATCTTTATCCGAACTGGCAATGGTCATATATTGATTTTGTTCTATTATTCTTTGAGCCAACTTGTTTAAATCTAAAGTCATATCTTAATTATAGCATGAGCAAATTGTAACCTCTAAAAGTAAAAGAGATGTGGAGAACTATTTAGTAAAAGATATCTAATTCTGGGACTTTGAAGGATTAGTAAACTACTTCCCTTGAGGATGTTTGTTGTGAGTTATTGTAATTGTTCCGCAGGGCTCGTAGACACCTACTCCATTATTAACGGAGCCTCTAAAGCAGTGAGCAATGAGAATTGCTCCATCTCTACCTTCTCCTAAAACCAAACCATTACTTTCAACTATATTTCTTGCTCCGCTAATTTCTGCGGGTCTTAACTCACTGAGCGCTCTATCAACTGGACACCTAAACGATGTTTTACACCCTCTACATTTTTCAGATACTGTACGGCTAATAATCTCAACCATAATTATTTTTTTAAAAATCTTTAAGTATATAATTTAACTTATATGTGGTAGGAATTCAAGACATAATGATATAGCTAATAAGAATTATAGATGCTATAGCCTCGCCACCTGGAAGGTGGAACAGATTCGCCACCTGATGATAAAAGTTATTTTCGGGCTATTTTTATTTTAGCGCAGTTTTATGCTCGAGCAAAATTTGTGTTATTTTCATTTTTATACCAGGTATTAAGTGATAGGCAATATGTGATTTTGTGATCAAGCTTGTAACTTCTCTTAATTACTGCTGAGTTCCACTTCTACTCTTTCGTCAATATCAGAATGATGAAAAATTTATTTTTTCAGTGATTTTGATTCTAAATATTTTTTAAGATAATTTTCTTCTTTAGGCTCGGCAATAGTTTTATAAAAGAGATAATGATCAATTCCATACCATGCTTTTTGAAAAGTTCCTCCAAGAATAAAACCTCTATTTTTATAAAAATTTACATTTTTATCTTCCGCCCAGAGACACAATCCATGAGCTTTAAGATCCAAGGCATAATCCTCCCACATTTTCAGAAGTTTTGACGCTATACCTTTCTTTCGATAAGGATCATCGACTGCGAGCCAATTTCCAAACGAAATACCTCCATTTGGCTTACTAACACATAAGTAACCTACTGTTTTTTTACCCCTCATCGCAAGAAAAACAGTTTTTTTACCTTCTTTAATCTGTTTTTTAAACCATGTTCTTGGAGAATCAACTTCTAATAAATAATCTCTGGTATTAGGTGTATAAACATAAAACTGTTCCTCTATACTTTTTTTAAAATATTTATAAAAGCTGCTAAAATCTTCAATTGTTCCTTGTCTGATCTGAATTTTTTCCATAATGAGAATATATCATCTTAATCTCAAAACTTCAATATAATTCCGATCCCTGATAAGTTTTTTGTATATTGTAATGAGATTTTGATTCTAAATTGGAATTGTCAAAATGGTTTTTGGGGTAAAAATAAATTATTGTAGCTTGAGGCTTAAAACTACCCTGTTATCTGCTGTTACATACTTAGTAGTGTCAACTATTATTGGCTGACCAGGTCTTAACGCCTCCCTCTGATAATTCCACCGAGAGTTGTGCAAGGCGAGAATGTCCATCTCTCTTCCATTCTAATGCAGTTACTGAAGTCTCACAGTATACACCTGGTTCGATTCCTTCTTCGTCCTCTTCTCCAACAACTCGAAGAGTAAACTGTCTTGTCGGGTCTTCATTGTATTCACCAATTCTTCTCTTGGTCTCAGGATCAATCTGTACTCTTGTTCTTCCAGACTCTCATGTCAATGACCCAGTCAATGCTCTCTCTTCTATTGATTTATATCCCATTACATCAAGTAATCTCATGGAAATTTAGTTTTTTTGGCGTAAAAAGGCGGGGATGTCAAAAACTGACTCTTCATCTTCTGATTCCTGAAAGCTTTCAATATCTTTCTTTTCTTCGGTTTTCATTGTGGTGTCTGAGACCAGGTTTTGAAGTTTTTTTCTTGATTCATCAAATCCTGTTGCAATAAGAGTAATTTTTATTTGATCATGAACGTTGTTGTCTATTGTGGCTCCAAAGATAATATTTGCATCTGGGTCTGCGGCGGCTGAAATGATTTTTGAGGCTTCATCCACTTCTGTCATTGTGAGGTCTGGACCGCCTGTGATGTTAAAAAGAACTCCCCGCGCCCCTTCCATTGACACTTCAAGAAGAGGGGAAGATGTTGCCTGACGTGCGGCAAGCTGGGCTCTGTTTTCACCTACCCCAATACCCAGTCCCATAAGAGAGCTTCCCGCATCAGTCATAATTGATCTTACGTCTGCAAAGTCTACGTTTATAAGACCAGGAACTGTTATGAGGTCTGAAATTCCCTGAACTCCGTACGTCAAAACAGAATCTGCTACTCGAAAAGCTTCTACAAGGGAAAGTTTTTTGTCTACTACCTCAAGAATTCTCTGATTTGGGATAACAATTAATGTATCAACCTTGTCTTTCAACTGCTCCACTCCATCTTCTGCTGCCACCATTCTCCTGGCACCTTCAAACTGAAAAGGTCTTGTGACTACCGCAACAGTCAATGCACCAACTTCTTTTGCGATTTCAGCAACTATTGGTGTTGCGCCCGTACCTGTCCCCCCGCCCATTCCTGCGGTTAAAAATACCATATCAGATCCTTCAAGCATCTCCTTCATCTTTTCTCTGCTCTCTTCTGCCGCCTTTTTACCAACTTCCGGATTTCCGCCTGATCCTAAGCCTTTTGTTAGATTTTCTCCTATTTGAACTTTTGTTGAAGCCTGACAAAGAAGAAGAGCTTGAGCATCTGTATTTACACCAATAAAATCAACCCCTTTAATTTCTGACTCCTTTATCATGGAGTTGATGGCATTATTCCCTGCTCCGCCAATACCCACTACTCTTATTTTTGCGAAGTTGGTTGTTTGAGGTCTTATTAACATAATCTTTGGGTAAGAAAATTATTCTTTCCAATCCTAGCATAAATCTACTTCATTTTCAACGTGGTAAATTATCGCGGATATTATCTGCGAACCCCGTAAAACACTTACCTCGTGCCGGAGGCCTTCAGCCTCGCGCTCACGAGGGACGCGCATACGGGTCAAGTGAGCGAATGGATTTAGATTTTGAAGCTTTTAAGAAGTTTTTTAAGCTTGCTAGTGATACTAAGTAGCATTTTGGGGCTGGGTATATTTAACATTCCATCCAAAAACCCTGCTTTTTCTTTGGTCTTGAAGTCTTTACCAAAAAGCAAGAGTCCAATTGATGTTGCAAAAGAGGGATCCTCAACATCATCTATCAAACCTGTAATACCGTGCGGAGTACCGGTCCTAACCGGCATAGACAACATTCTTTTGGCAGACTCCTGTGCCCCTACTGTTTTTGCCCCTCCTCCTGTTATAACAAGCCCTGCAGGAGTTTGGGTTCCGTAACCGCTTTTTTTAAGCTCCAGTCCGATCATTGTAAAAAGCTCATTAAGTCTTGGTTTTATTATTCCATCAACCAATGTTTTTTTAGAAACTTTTTTAATATCTTCTACCAATCTTAAATCGCTTAAATCCAATTCATCTGTAGCATCTGACGCCTCGCTTGTTTTTTGTTTTGATTTTGTATTTAGTTTTTGGGAAAGATAAAGTTTTATTTTTTCTGCGCTTTCTAATGAAATCCTGAGGCCAATTGCAAGATCATTTGTTATATGCCGGGCACCTATGGGAATAACAGAAGAGTAGCAAAGAGCGCCATCAATAAATACACATATACTTGTTATACCTGCTCCAATATCAACTAGCACGACTCCCAGCTCTTGTTCCGTTTCTGTCAAGACCGAATAGGAAGAGCCTATGCCTGAAAAAACCAGAGAATTTATAGCTACTCCTGCTTCAGTTTCCAAAACTCTTTGGATGTTTTTAACAGAGGTTGCATTTGCTGAAATAATGTGAGTATCAACTTCAAGTCTTACTCCTGTCATTCCAATAGGATCTTTTATTCCAGACTCCCCATCAACGGTGTAAGTCTTGGGTAAAACATGAATAATGCTCCTAGTTGATGGTATAGATATAGCACCTGCTGCTTCCAAGACCCTGTCAACATCGGTTTCAGCAATTTCAGACTCGGGCTGAGATACAGCGACAATTCCTTTGGAGTTTTGACCTTCTATATGAACGCCGCTTATTGACACATAAATCCTATCTATAGAGTAGCCTGCCATTCTTTCTGCTTGATCCAGAGAAGAATTAATAGCGCCAGCCGCTTCTTCTATGTCAACAATTTGACCTTTTCTAATGCCTTTTGACTGAACTTCCGATACACCCAATATGTTTGTTGTATCTTCGTTTATTTGCCCTATTACTGTAGCAATTTTGGAGGTACCAATATCTACACCAACAACAATATTAGAATCGCGCATATATAACTTTATAATATAGAAACTAAAATTTTACAATAGGCTTACTTAACCTCAAATCAATAACTTGCGGCCTCTTATTTTCTATTGTAAGTCTTGTAAGTATGGTTTGTAAAGAGTATATTTGAAAATCAGCATCTCTATTTCTGGAAAAGTAGACCAATGGCCCCTCTTTTATTTTTGCACTGTATCCTGCCTGCGCTGTCTCTACTCTTATATATTCATAAAATATATTTTCGTCTTTCATCTTTTTTTCAAAATCATCAATATTGTTTATTTTTTTATAGGGGCGGATAATTGTAGAACTATTAGTATTTAAAGAGAGTTCCAAGGGTATAGATTTAAAATTATAAAATAGAAAAGCAATAACTACAACGGAGATTACAATAATTAGCAAATAGAAAAATTTTTTAAATGTTCTTTTTGTTCTTCTTTTCATTTACGTAAACTGATTTAACTACATTTATTACTCTTTCAGCTGCATCTTCAATATAGTACTTTCTGGCCTCTCCTTTATGACTTAAGTATTTTTCCCTGTTATCTATCATATAAAATATTTTATCTAAAAACATCTTCACCGTTATATTTTTCTGCTCCATATAATCCCCCAAACCTGTTCTTTTAACAAGTTGTGCATTGTCCAGCTGTTCATTTTGCTGTCCGTAAGGCAAAGGGATTAAAAAGCAGGGCTTGCCAAACATTAACAATTCTAGAACTGTATTAATACCTGCTCTTGAAACAACCAGGGATGCGTTATTCAATATCCAACCTAAGTCTTTGGGGTAAATGTGTTTTTCCAATATATATCTTTTCCTTAATTCGTTGCTTAATTTTCCTTTCTCTACAGTAAGCTTATCATAATCCTCAAATTCTTTAGAATCGCCTGTTTGATGGATAACAACAAATTTTGATAATAGATCTTCAATACTTTCAAATAATAAATTGTTTATGAAATGAGATCCGGAGCTTCCACCGGTGACATATAAAATTGGGATGTTTTTGAGAATATTGGGGACGATAGCTGGGCCACTAACCTTTGAAATACTCTCTTTAACAGGAGTAGGATTGCCTGTATAGACTAACTTATCTTTGGGGAAAAATTCTTTGGAGCTCTCAAAGGAAATGCAAACTTTATTGGCAAATAACGAGGTTATCTTGTTTGATATGCCTGCTTTTTGCGTTTGCTCGTGAACCACAATTGGTATACGAAATATAAAAGCCGCAAGAGATACAGGTAAGGCAATATATCCACCGAATGTTAAAACTACATCTGGTTTATATTTTGCCAGAATTGAAAGTGATTGGAAAAAACCTAAAGGAACTTTCACAAGAGATGCGAGAGTATTTTTATTAAATTTTCTTTGAAGTCTTCCTGTCGTAATGTTTACAAATGGAATATTGTTTTGTTGACATACCTTATATTCAAAAGATAAGGACTTTTCTCCTTCAAGCGAATATTTTCTACCCACCACAAAAATATCAGCTTCTTTTCTTATTTTTTCAATTATTGACAGTGCCGGAGAAAAATGTCCTCCTGTAATTAGAATCTTCATAATAGACCGGAACTCTTATGTTATTAAAATCTTTAGATTATCACGGATTTTTCCCGTTATTATAATCCTAGTGTCCTTAAGCTTCTGATCACATTGATAGGTAAAACCTGTGTATTTAATAATTATACATTATGGATTCACTGGACAAAAATCAACAAGATCTACCGCGTTCATTTTATATGTATTATAGTTATTTTATGTGACGGGATATATTCATTAATATTCCGATTGAGGCAAAATTAATAAGCATTGAGGAACCACCATAGGATACGAATGGAAGGGGCACACCGGTGAGCGGAACCAGTACCGCCTGGGATGCAATATTAACAATAGCCTGAATAGATAGAAAAGCAATGATTCCTGAAGCAAGAAGTTTTCCAAATTTATCTTTAATTTTTAGAGAAATTAAAAATCCCAAAAAAGATTGAAATAGAAATAGAGAAATAAGAAAGACTGATCCAATAAAGCCAGTTTCTTCTGCATATATTGCAAAAATTGAATCTGTAGTATTTTCCGGCAAATAGGCATATTTCTGAACAGACTTTCCTATTCCAACACCGCTTACCCCTCCTGATCCAAGAGCAATAAGAATTTGTTTTATGTGGTATGGGGCTTTTGAAATATTTGAATGATCAAATTCCCTGAAGGATTCCAGACGGGAAACCCGGTAGGGCTCTGCCTTGATAAATATAAATATCCCCATAACTAATATTGCAGACATAATTATCATATCTCTAATAGGAGAGTTTGCCAGGAAATAAATTATAATTGAGGTTGCGGCTATAATAAAAGACGTTCCCATATCTGGCTGGATAACAACAAGAAAAGTACAGAGAGCAAAAATTATCATAAATGCCAGCAATCTTCCTTCTTCTTTATTTGAAAGCCAAGCCGCAAGATATAGTGTTAAGGATATTTTGAGAAGTTCTGAAGGCTGAAAGACAATAAACCTTAAATCTATCCATCTATGTGATCCTTTTAGCTCCAGTCCTATTCCGGGTATAAAAACTAAAAGCAATAACAGAATAGTAACAATCAATGAGGGAAGTGCTAAGTTATATAATTTTTTATATTCAATTTTAGATATTAATAAAGAAAGGAATATACCTAAAACGAGCCACACTGTTTGATTTTTTACAAAATAGTATTTATCTCCAATGTTTAACATTGCAGTATATGAAGAACTTTCGTAAAGAATAAAAATTCCTACCGCAGATAGAAAAACAGTAATTATAAATAATAGAAATCCAGCTCTATTCATCCTAAGAAGGCTAAATATAAACCCAAAAGAGCAAAGAAGAATCCTGCGAGCCACGCTCTCATAACAATCTTAGGCTCTTCCCAGCCTTTTTTCAAAAAATATAAATGTAGTGGAGCTGCTGCCATAATTTTCTTTTTGAAGAATTTCTTTGATATGAGTTGAATAAGAGATGAACCTACTTCTAAAACAAAAACTCCACCTATAAGAGCAATCGCCACAATTTTGCCCGTTAGAAGACCTATTACAGCGAGTGCGGCCCCTAAAGATAAGGAACCAACATCACCCAACCAGATCCTTGCCCTATAGATATTAAAATAAAGAAAAGCAGCTACGGATCCCATCAAGATAGCGATAAAAATGCCCAGAAAACTATCTAATTGACTACGGGCAATTGTTAAAAAAGCTATTAGGCAAATTATAAATAATCCTGGTGCCAGTCCATCTAGTCCATCAGTAATGTTAAAAGCATTTACAAAAGAAACTATAACAAAGGAGGCAAAAAAGACATATAAAAAGCCAAGTGTAACCTGTCCAAACCAATGAAGATATATGAAGGAGTAACCCAATTTATAGTAAAGAACAAGAGAAATAATTAAAGCAAGTATGCATTGGACGCCAAATTTGTGTAAAAATCTAAGACCAAAAAATTCCTTTTCTCCCTGCTTTTCAAGCAGTTTTTTAAGGTCATCATAGAGACCCAATATTCCAAAACCGGCAAAGGAAAACAAAAGCACAAAAAGCTCCCAGAATTTTACCTCTACACCGAATAGTCCGTAAGCCCAAAGAGTTAATATAGTAACAACAAAAATTATTAATATTCCCCCTCCAAAAGGTGTCCCAACTTTCCACTGATTTAAGCTGTCAAAAATCTTTGTCCTCTGGTTAAATACGTCCCTGGTTGTTTGTTTTTTTCTCTGGAGCTTAATTTTATATAAAAAGTCTATAAATGGAACAAGAAGCAATGATGAGATAAAGAAAGAAAGAATTGCAAAGCCAAAAACCTTTTCCATATGGATTAATATTATATCATCAAAATCAGTCTATTTATATGTAGAATACACGGTCTAAAGATGCTTAGCACAACCAGAATTAATGACTATCATCAGTTGTATCCTTTTTTTATCTTTGTAACATAGTCAATCAAATAGGAAAGCCAATATTTTTTTGTTAATGGTAGATCTTGTGAATGGACAAAGTCCAGCCTTTGGCCTCCAAATCCTTTTTTAAATTGTGATAAGCCGTGCCAGGCACCTCTAGGATCATCATCTTTTGCTATTCCCCAGAAGTTATAAGTTGATAGCCCTTCTTTTTTTGCATCTTTAATTGCCTCCCATTGTAAAAGATATGATGCGGGAGTTTTTCTT
>QZIP01000016.1 GCA_003599595.1 Candidatus Parcubacteria bacterium | reverse complement strand
GGCGGTAAAGAGCTACGTATAAGGGTAATCAAATGAAGAATGTCCTCCATTGAGAATTATTTACAAAAACACCAATTAATCAGTTACAGGTTTACGACCTTTAGTATCTTTTATCCTTAAATGGACTATGTGTATATTGGTAAAATCCTACGAAAATTGAGAAATCACAAAATGCGACAACTGAGAGGTTAAGCTACATTTACATACAGGGTTAATAAACTACCTACTATATACTTGCCACGTTCTCTATTTTTGGAGTGTTATTTCAAAAAGAACTGTTGGAGTTGCTTGAGGAGTAAGTCTTGTCTGCAAATCTGCATCTGCTCGTTCCATTTTTCCTCTTGTTTGCCAACCATCATACCGGTTTAAAACCTGTAGAAATAGTAGAATTAACAGATCCTTCAAGCTCATAGTAGACAAATCGCAGACTTAAAGAAAGAGAAAAGTATTTAAATGAAGAAAATTTTGTAAAAGCTGAGGAATCAAAAGTCCTAGCTTTAGAATATACAAAAATTACTCAATAAATTAAAGATACTCCTTAAGCTCTATGGCAGAACTTATTTTTATTCTTTCTTTAGTTTCATTTTTTCTTTCATATTCCTCTGCTATCTTTTCATAACATTTTGTAAACAATTTATTAGTCAATCTCTGATTTTCTATTGTCGCTAATAAATCCATATGTTTTTTAGGGATCCTTAACCCAGCAGAGAATTTTATAAAACTTTTTAATAAATCTTTGGGGCTAATTGTTCCTTTTTCATAAGCTTCTTCATATATCTCTTTCTTATAAACTTGACCTATCCTTGGGTGCTTTCTCCCAATTATTTCTATATTATTACCATAAAATACTATATCATTTTTAATCAATTGCCAGTTTTGTAAAGCACCTTGTTGTATATCTATATATAACTGAGACATTCTTCCTCCATTTCTATCATGGGCATGATCAATAACATTTGGATCATATTTTACTAGCCTTGGACTATAAGAAGTATGGTGGCATGAATATGAAATCAACCCAATTTTATTATTATTTTTATCTAATAAGTGCAAATGGAAATCAAAGTCTAACTCACTATTTAAAACGCTTTTAGACAATTCTGCATTTTCATAAATGTTTGAATTTTGTCCTTCAATTAAATCCTTAATTTTTTTATACCCTTTTATCTTAAGATAATCGTTAACACGAAATACGTAAGGTAATTCAACTTTAATCTTTGCAATATCTCCTTTAGCAAGACTAAGATACCACGCAATTATATCTATAAAATGATAACTGGAGTGAGCCAGAGAACCAACCCCATCCAAGTAGCCATGAGCTCCTCCCTTTAAAAATTCTATCGGATATCGGTGCAATCCACTGTTAACCACTAAATTCATATATCTGATATTTTCGCCTGTTTTATCATATACTTTTTGAATCTCCTGGGCAATTTTTATAAAGGGTGTAAGCGCTCTCCTTCTTAAAGGTGTACAAAACATGTAATTTTTTTGTCTTATTTTTATTTTTATATACAACTCTTCTAACTCATCGAATTGCTTTTGCATTTGTATTGCATTTTCTAAATTAAAAGATGCATTTTTTGTTATTACTAAGGGCTTATCACACAAGATATTAATCTTATGAATAAGTGCCCATTTACTATATAAGTAATGATAAACAGGATTAGTAGAGATAATAATAACATCTATTTTTACTCTTGAGATTAATCTATTAAGCTCTTTTTCTAATTCAATAAAAGTAGTCCCAACTGGTTTAACCCAAATAGGCTTATCTATATTTAAAATCTGTTTTAAATTCAGTCTATCTTTTTCCTTATATGGATCATTAATATCGCAAATTGCAACTATATTTACAGGCACACCCTCTTTTTTTAGTTGAAGAATAGCCGGATAATGGTTCAATTCAGACCAAAATCCTGCGCCCCCCGCAATTAGGATATTAATTTTATTAGTGTTTTTCATTTATCTGTTTATTTAAAAGATTAAAAAGTTTATCAGGAATTTTAATAGATTCATCTTTTAAAATTTTTTCCTTTATGATTTTACTTTTCTCACCTGGAATAAAGATCTGCTTAACATCTGGCTTTCTTTCACTTGCTTTGATCTCTTTAATTAGTTGATCGTTTTGTCTTTTAAAGCTTTTTATATCTTGAAAGATTGAAGGATCTATCGCTTGGAAATAATAGCCTATATCATACATTGAATTTATTTGATGACCCATTTTAGCTTTTATTAAAGATCCAGATAGTATTTGGAAAATAAGAGATAATCCGTAACCTTTATATTCTCCAAAATTTTCAACTGCTTTTACTTTTGATGGATCTTGAGTATATTCTCCTTCACTATCAAGAAATGTTTTTCTGGGCAATGATTTTTTATAAAAAACACTGTACAACAAAAAACTCATCGATGCTTTTGATGTAGCCATGTCCAATATGATAGGATCTTTTGATGTAGGAATACTCACGGCAATTGGATTTGTACCAAGGATTGGAGATATACCACCAAAAACTGTTGTCGCAGGTTCACAAGAATTAGTAATTATTCCTATTAAATCTTTTTTAGCTATTTGTCGTACCCAAAAACCTAACGCACCGTACCTTTGTATATTATTTATTCCAATTATTGCTGTCCCATATTGTCTTGTTCGTTTAATAAGTAATTCTATACAATACTTAGCGGCTAACTGTCCAATTTCCTTGTTCCCATCTAATAAAACAACCGCTCCTTTATCTAATATAATTTTAGGTTCACCATTACGCTCTGTTAAAAACTGAAGTTCTTTTAAAAATTTTGCAACACCATGGGTTTTTTTCCCACTTATTTCTGATTCCCAATATTCATTAGCAATAATTTCAGCTTGTTCTGAAGAAAAGCCTTTTCTAACTAATATATTTATTAAAATTGATCTTAAAGCATTAACATTTATTTTCATAACTTATTTATAGTTACTGTTTCCACTAATTTCTTCCAAGAAATTTTTTTTTTATATAATAATTTCTTTATTGCTTTTACTTTTTCTTTTCTCGCCTTGTTAGTTATTGAAATTTTATAAGGAATAACAAGATTATCTAAACGATATAAAACAATACCTAAAACAATTCTTTTTAAAGTTAAGTTATTGATATTTAATTTAGAGATTGAACTGTATCCTCTTAAAAATGAGAGTAAAAGCTTATATACTAAAGTACTATTATTTATAGTATGAATTATTATACTTGCTCCTAAAAAGCCAGTATCACATACAGTATTACCATAATGAAAATTTTCTAAATCACAAAACGTATAAGTTCTTTTTGTAGAAAACCCAATATTTTTAGGAGACAAATCACCTAAGATAGGTTGTTTCTGTCCTTTTTTTAATTGATCTATGACTTCATCAAAAGCAGGATGTTTATGATAACCAAATCTATAAAATAAAATTTGATTATAAAACTCAACATCTCCATCTTCTCTAATTAATACATCAACAAAGGAAAGCTTTTTGTGAATGTCTGCTAAATTTTTTCCCAAAAAATAACAATCTTTTTCTCTTATCTCATATCGATTTAATTTCATCTCAAAAGTTGTTCTTTCTGGCATAATATCAGAAAGCAATAGTAAGTTTTTGTGAGAGATATAAAACAATAGTTGAGGGAATTTTTGCGGTTCAAGCTTTGATAAAATTTCAATAGCTTTCTTTTCGTAAAGTATTAATTCTGGATTTGTTGTTATATTTGGCAGTGCTGAATAATGTGATTCTCTGATCTTTGCAAAAATTATTCCCTGATCTGTTTTAATTCTATAAACATAATGAACTAACCCGCCATCTACTTTAGTTATACTGTGCACATCAACGTTTAGATTACTTTCAACAACATCTTTTAAATCTTGAATTCTGTTTTTCATATTGTAATTTCAATAAATTATTTTTCAAGTAATTCATTATAATTTTCATGGATTTTTTTGAAGGTTTTGAAGTATTGATCAATAATTTCTTTTGATTCGAACCAATCAGTAAAAGTTGGAAATTTAAATGCATTTAGTCCAATATATTCCGCAGCAGGAAATTGTCCAACAGAGTAAGTTTTTTTATCTTTTCTATTTTTATACATTCTGTCTTCTTTAATGCTAAACAATGGTAAAGTAGAAAAAGAAGGAGTATCTGAAAGTTTTACTTCCACTCCTTCAGCAGCAAGAGCAGAAACATATTTATCAATTGGAATATTATGGAATTTTTTTGGGTCATACAACACTCTATATCCATACCATGCTCCCATATTGGCGTATGGAGCAATATATGGTGGAGTTAATTCAAGGAACTTTGATAATTTATTAGATAAATATAATAAACATTTTTTTCTTTCTTTAATGCGTTGATCTAATTTTTTTAATGCATGTAGTGCTGTTACAGCATTGTAAGGTGACATTCTTAATTTAAGACCATATCCTGTAACCCAAAATTGTTGTAAAAATTTATCTTTTATTTCTTCATTTGATCTATCTCTATAGTGACCTAAAAGTGTAGCTCTGTCATGCAATTCAGAAGAATTAACTACAAGTATGCCTCCTTCTCCCGCAAAAAGTATTTTGTTTGCCTGAAGAGAAAAAACTGCTATATCTCCAAATAAACCCACTTTTTTGCCTTTATATTTGCTTCCATGGGCATGAGAACAATCTTCAATTATTTTTAAATTATGTCGCCTTGCAATTTTAAGTATCGCATCCATATCAGCAGGATGTCCCCATTGGTGAACCACAGTTATTGCTTTTGTTCTTTTTGTGACTGCCTGCTCAATTTTTTTTGAATCTATACAAAAGGTTTTAGGATCTATGTCTACTAATATTGGATTTGCTTTAAGAAAATAAACAGAACTAATAGCAGCATGGTAAGTTAAAGCAGGAGCAATAATTTCATCGCCTTCTTCTATTCCAATTGCAAAATAAGCAGCTAATAAAGCCGAAGTACCTGAATTATAAGTTATTGCAAATTTTCTTTTACCATCTAAATATTTTAAAAACTCATCTTCTAACTCTTTAATTGGTCCCGATCTGCCTTTTATTGAAATATCATCATCTCTTTGTTTAGCTAAATGATACTTTTCTTCTTTAGTAGCTTTTGGAGGCCATACAAAATGTGGTTTTTTTATTGTCACAAGCTTTTTACCACCATTAATGGCTAAAATAGACTTTGCCTTATGTAAATGTGTTTTTTTACTGACCATCTTAAGATTAAAAGTAATATAGCACATTTTCTCAGATTTACAAGATATACAAGGTATTTGTGCTATAATAGCAATTTAAATTATACTATCAGATAAAATATGAGAAGAATTGAAGCTAATGAAGAAATCAGAATTTGTATTGAAAAATACCCCCACACAAGAACAACGGCTCGTACTCAAGAAAGGATATCAAAAAAAGGTCCAGATTATTTAAATTTTGAGATAGGAGCTCCTTTAGACATGCCAAGACCAGAATATGAAGAACTTACTAATCAAGCTACTGCATGCATTAGAATATATGAGAAGCTTTGTGACATATATCAAAATGATCCTTCATTCAAAAGATTAGTTAAAGTATTAGTTCTTCAATTTGAAAATAGAGATATAGCCTCTATGGTTGAAGACTATCCAATTGCAACTTTAACCGGAGTAAGGTTTGGAACGGACACTATGGTTGATATAAATGGAAGCTTTAAAACTACTGAAATGAATTTAGGACCAGTTGGAGGCCCACCAGAAGCAATTAGAGCAGAAGAAACACAAAAAGACATTGAATTTCCTATATCTGCAACTGCTTATACTGATTTTTTTATATCTTCGTTAGATAATTTTTATAAAAAAAGTTGTGAAACTTGTGGAATAAATCCAAAACCTCTTGAGGAAAGAAAATTAGCCATTGTAGAAAATGATGAATGGACAACCGGTAATTTTATTATTCTTGATTTACTTAGAAGGAAAAACATTCAAATTGATATAGCTCCAAGAGAAGCGTTTGTATATGATGATAAAGAAAATGTTCTCAGATTGAACACAGGGGATTCAAACGAAATTGTAGATCAATTAGTGTTGTATTTTCATCTTCAAGACGATTTTGATTCAAAAGATCCAGCTCAAGCTGGCAATATTGTTAGAGCAATTTCTAATAAAGCTGTAGTCGCTGAAACTAGCGTATTACCCTTAATAGTTTTTGCTTCAAAAGCTATGGCAGGATTAATTAGCCAAATAGCAAATAATCCTGACGGGCTATTGTCTAGAAGGTGGAATTTAAATATGGATGATTTAGAAGCAATAAAAGATATGTTCCCTAAAACTTATCATTGGCGTAGAAAAACCTTTTTAAAGATGGAAGATGAAGGCTTAAATAGATTTGACCTACTTAATTATTTAAAAGAACATAAACTTATACCTAAAAGTGCAAGAAGCAATTACTTTGCAGGAATGGGGGTATATGGTACTGACAATAAGAAAGGCAGGAAAGGATATGAAGAATTTTACCAAGCTTTAAGAGAAGAAGTGTTTAGCTTGCTAATAAAAAGGTCTCCTCACATCTTGAGTAAATTATTTGATGAAAAATTTATACCTATGCTAGAAGAGTACATATATCCCAACGACCCAAATGGATTGAATAAGAAAGATGATAAAAATACAAACATTTATTATTCAATTGATGCACTAAAATACGGACATAACGACAAACTATCTGCATTAAATTTAACTAAAGCACAACTAGAGAGTATTCAATCTCTACATAATAGAATAAATATTTCTCATTTTAATGATCAACCCGAAGTAGAAAAATTTTTTATGGATTTATCAGCGGTTTTAATGGAAGGTTTAGGAGTTGATATAAATTCAGGAAATAGAAATAGAATATTAAAAGGCTTAATCTGTTATTTATCAACATACATGATTCTACCATTCGTAATGCAAAAAAAAATTGAACCTTCTATTCCTAACGAATATAGATCTGGCGGCTTTGTAGTAAATCCACCTGAAAAAATCGTTACTATGGTATCAACCCTTAAAAGACCAGAAATACAGGGAGATTTAAAAAGCGTGCATGTAATTTTACCAAAATAAATTGTTTTTAGATTTGATGTTTTATTGTTTTCAAACCTGATGCAGTTTTATTAACTAAACAAATAAAATTAAATTTATCAAAATCCAAGACGATATTTATATCATCATTAGGAAAATCAGATTTAGATGGATCGATAAACCATGCAGATGCTGGGTGATTATAAAGATCTTTTCTAACTTGTTCTTTATCGATTATTTCTCCTTTTATTGCTTTTTCCAAGTAATCTGAAAAAATATTATCTTCTGCATCCATAGCAACAATAGAAACAACTTCAGGAGATTTTTGCTGAATATATTTCACTAAAGAAGAAGCTATAACAAAACTACCAAAAATTAATTCTTCTGCATCAAAAGCATTATTAAGTCCTCTAGTACCGCTAGATGATCTATGAATAAGTATTCTATCCTTAATATTTGCATTTAATATTTCTGATGGAGAATTACCATAATCAAATCCTTTTATTTTATACCCTCCTTCTTCACCTATTAACAAAAATTCTGGACTTTTTTCTTTTATAGAAAAGGCCTCTTCTTTTGTTGCAACGGGAATAATATAACGAGCTCCTTTATAAAATGCACAAGCTTCTACTGTGGCTGCACGGAGTATGTCTACAATAATAACTAAACCACTTGCTTGTTTTGCACCTTCAATTCCTTTTAATTTTACCATTCTCATCTGAACATATTAACACAAATTGAGAACAATATCAGTCACCCTCTATTTATTTGAAGCCGTTAATTCCTGGATTATTTTGATCCAAGTTAAATTTTGAGCATTTAGTAAGTTTAAGACTGTATCTGCTTTCTGTAATTTTTCAACTTCAGATAATGGAAGATTGTACGGAATAACTGGATTATTTAATCTATACAACGCAACACCTAAAGCAACTCGCTTGAATAATAAACTATCTACATCAGCATTTGGTAGCTCTATTCTATAACCATCAAGTAACCCATTTAATAATTGCACGCCCCTATCAAAATCATCAAGACTATGAATTAAAATATGTCCTGCCAAAAACGCTAAAGCATATAAGGTGCTCCCTCTAAAAAATGAGTCCAAGTCACAAATCGTTATTGATCCATTCTCTCCTCTACCAATATTTTTAGGAGATAAATCAGCTAATATAAGTTGTCTAGGTAATTGCTTCAATTGTTCAACAGTTTCGTTTAAAACAAGATTATCACGAAAACCCAATCTATAAAACAAATCAGTATTATAAACCTCATCATCTTTTCCATCTCTTGTCGAAACTTCCAGAGGTTCAAGTTTCCTATGAATTCGAGCCACAGTTTCACCAAGTTCTTTCATATCTTGTGAAGTTGCTCTTTTATCATTTAGGTCATTTTCCAGTGTACACCTATTTGGCATAACATCAGTCATAATTATCATTGATCGCTCACTGTAAAAGCCTAATACTTGAGGAAAAGTTGAAGGTTCAATAATAGACATTAATTGAAGGGCCCTATTTTCATACTGGATATCTGTTGAACTCATTGAAATATCTGGTAAAGCTGAATAATTATTACCTCTAATTTTTATTATCGCTCCTCTTTTTGCTCCAGTAACTCTATAGACATAATGCACTAACCCTCCTGAAATTTGCTCTACGCTAATTAATTTTCCAAAATTTGATTCTAAAATATGAGAGACTTCTCGTTGAGAAGAAAATAATTCACCAGTATTTTGATGCTCACCGATTATTCCTGGTATGTATATATCCTTCGGATAAGTCATATTAAAAATTAACACATGCTACTTTAGAGAATAATACCTCTCCTAAATAACAAGTAAATAACTAGGCAGATGTAAAATCTGACTAATCATAGCGTTTTATTATAGGTTCAACAAGTAAATTTTATAAAACTTAGGCTTTAAAGAATATTTTATTGATTGGGTAGAAGCTCTTTAGCCTTTTGTAAAAATTCTAGGTCTCTTTGTCTAATAAATTTACCTAAATAATTATTCGGATGATCGTTATTTAAAGTATCTATCGCTTCCTCTACGCTCATCCACCTTAATTGAAATCCATCAGCAATTTCTCTTTCAGTAAACGATGCAGTATTGGGAATACCAACGACATCAGCTAAATAACAATAAGATATTTGAAGTTGTTGAAAATCGTCTCTGTATTCAATTGTCGCCCCAACACTTGAAGACCTTAAATTAATATCACAACCAGTTTCTTCAAAAACTTCTCTTTTTAAAGCCTCATATAATTCTTCGTTTTCTTCAACACCACCACCTGGCAGTTTATTATAACCATTATTAGATACGAACAAAATTGCTAACTGATTAGCCTCATTGAAAACTAAAGCACGAACTGCCCTGCGCAATTTGTAGCAAACTTCCTTTTTTTCTACCCTGGAAATTCCTACGTCCGTTTCAGAAAATTCCCTTAATAATTCTATACGCTTCATATAAAGAATATTTAATGTTTTATATGCGCCATCTCCTTCTTTTCTAATATCTGGCTTTTTACCACAAAAATCCCTCCCTTGTCAAACACTACGCAAACAAGAGAATAAATAAAACTTTCTCTGTATCTTGCATGAGAAACCAAGCGCGTATAAAATTCTTGAGTGAACGCATCAGGTCTTCGACTCCAAGACCTCTCAAACTCAAGGAGGGAATTACCTGCCAACTGGTCGGGGAAGGGGTGAAATTCCCCGATAAGTGAAAGAAAGAATTTAGCGCGACTTTCTAGCAAGAGAGCTTTTGGTACTTTTGCGGAAAAAAGTACAAAAAACGTAAAGCTGACCAAATATCAGAACTTGAGTATTGTTTTTTAATCATCATAAACAAAACCAATCTTTTTGTAAGCACAATTTTTTCTTCCTTTGTCAAAAATTCATCAAAAAAACCCTCTATCTCAGAAGATTTTGAAAGCGAAGAAACAAGACGCGAAAATTGATTACTTATCTCTTTTAAATCCTTCTCTTCCAGCTTAACTCTGCAAACTCTAGTCATACCAATATTGTCAGATACATCTGACATAATTGTCAAGGGGAAATTAAAATACTAACCTTTGAACTGGCTCTTAAAGGATAATCTATACAATAATAATTGATAAAAATTAGTGAAAATGTAAGAAGAAGTATATTGGAGTAAGTATTAATATATCAAAATAGTAAACTAAGAAATAACAAAGCAAAAATATATATGATTTGTCATCGCGAAGGAGCTTTAGCGACTGTGGCGGTCTCAACTTATTCACTATAAGATTGCTTCGTCATTTCATTCCTCGCAATGACAAGACTAGAATTTCGTAATTCGCATTAGCTAGTGATTGGTTAGTTGTTTGTAGAAATTAGTAATTAAGTAATTAGTTGTCAGCTTGTAGCTTATAGCACGTAGCAAGTAGTAATAAGTTACTTTGAAAATTTATTCTTTTATTGAATTATTGGTAGTATTAATTTGTTTATTGGGTTATTGGTAGTATTTGTAGTATGGGGTCGGGTTAGAGATGAGGGACCCCGCCTGGAGTAAAACTCCAGAAACAGGTTGTTTTTGCAAGGAGAATCTCCATGCTCAACTTGTGATCTTTTGGATCACCCCTCATCTCTAAACCCATTCAGCTGCTGCACTTACCTGCTCCACCCTGTCGGGAGACTCTCAAACCCTATAACAGGGAGCAGATCTCTCGGCCACAGCTGAGACAGAGAATGTCTGCCAAGACGGACCTTCACAGGCATTGTCTTGGCAGACTAATATACTCAAAAGCTGCGGAGAACTCGGACAAGATCCTGGTTACAGAAGGCCTTTGAAGGAGGAGATTGAACCTCATCCAAACCTCCACAGCCGATGAGCCAGGATTCGGTGCTCCAGGGTCAGGAAAACCTTTCCCTGGAGCACCATCTATGAACTCTAACCGGTCAAAAGCAAAACCTTCAACCGGTATCGAGTCTAAAGGATAATTCCATCCCGGCCGGAGTTCCACAGAGGAGAATCTCCAGCCGGGTACCTAGCTAACCACGGTCACCTGACCCCCATCAGGCCGTTGCTCTAGATGAGCAGGGGGTGTCGGGTGCCCGTCTTCATGTCCGCGGCCAGAGCGTAGCCGCTGAAGATCAACGTGCAGAAAGCAGTCTGTGAATGCATCACATGGGGCATAGTTGCCTCCTTTTCCACTGGAAACGGATGGGGGAGGGCCGGACACTACACAGAGGCAGTATCGTCTGAACCCCCCGGTCCGGCCCTCCCTTACGGTAGTAGGCTTATAGGCCAGCATCCTGTAGCGCTAACAAACCCCAGGCTCTAACGCCGTGATGGGCCGCGCAACGGACCTGGCCCCCGAAAAGAATCCGAAAGTCGCCTATCTCCGGTGCAACCCGCAACTCTCAAGCCGCAGATCTATAACCGGAGATCTTGACCGCCCGCGCTAAGCGGAATGCTTCGCCCAATCCTATCTCGATTAGGCTAGCCCCGCTCCTTCGAACGCGCAGAAACCGGTCGCCCCGCCCATGATCCTCTTCTCGCCCATCACGGCCACGCCACCATCATATCCCATTTTGGCGTCCGCGAGGGCCAACATCATGTCGCCACAACTCACTTCACACGGACCTCGAATACTTCTCATCGCTTCTTACCTCTCAGTACTGAGAAACTTTCCACTACCCTTAGCTCCAGCAGTCATCCAATTGCTCTTTGTACGTCCAGGAGGCCATCACCGTAAGGTGAATAGTGCCCTTCCTAAGGACAGCAGTCCTTATAGACTGCTCATCAACAAGCAGAGACAACCGGCAGAAAACCAAGAGACAGTGGATCCAGTAGACTCCGAGGAAACCAGCTTTCAGCAGGACCAGGGTCGCAAACCCGATATGCTTCTCTTTCTCCTTTCTACCATCCACTTGAATCTATCTATACCCAAAGCAGACTGACACGGTGTCAAGCCAGCTGGTATAGCCAAATAATGCCGAGTAATTTTGTTTGTGCAACAACTGCCTTTCTTCTAAGAACCTTCTCAAAAGACAGATCAGATCCGTCAGTATCAAAGGCACTCACAAGAAAGGATATGTCAAAAGCGTGACATTCTCAAAGCAAATCTGAGAAACACGCCAGCAAGAGTAGTAAAACTACTAATAAAGGAGATATACCATATAGAATATCCAAATGTCAAGATAGGAGAAAAAAACTCAAATCTTAAATCGTAAAACTCAAAACTACAACTGAAATCTCAAAACCTTAAAAGATTTAAGATTTACGATATAGATTTGAGATTTGCCATTTGAGATTTTAGATTTCTATTGTTGATCACGAAGCCATCTCTCTACATCCAAAGCTGCCATGCACCCAAACCCGGCGGCGGTTATACCCTGCTGATACCTGCCATCTCTCACGTCTCCCGCCACATATACGCCTTCTTTATTTGTTTTAGTATGATCATAAACCTTAATAAAACCCTTTTCATCCTTGTCAATCCCCTCAAAAACCTTAGAATTAGGAGTATGCCCAATTGCCACAAAAACCCCGTCAACCGGCATCTCCCAAACTAGCTCTTGGTGGTTTGTCGTTAGTCTCTTACCCCCAATCTCCTCCACACTCTTCTCGGTATCCAAGTTTTGAATTTTAAGCTGTAGCTTTGAGCTTTGAGCTTTGAGCTTTGAGCTTAATTTCACTCCTTCCACCTTCATTTGTCCTAAGACCTCAACGATTTCCGTATTAAAAATAAAACTAATCTTTTCATTATCAAAAGCCCTTTTTTGCATTATCTCACTTGCCCGCAACTCTCCTCTTCTATGAACCACCCAAACGTGAGAAGCAAACTTTGTCAAAACAATCGCTTCCTCAAGAGCCGTATCTCCTCCACCAACCACAATCACATTCTTATTTCTATAAAACGCCGCATCACAGGGAGCACAGGATGAAACTCCCCGGCCAATTTTTTCTTTTTCACCAGGAACCCCTAACCATTTAGTTTCAGCACCAGTTGCAATAATCACGCTTTTTGCCTGAAATTTTTTCTCATCATCTGTTACTATTTCAATTGGATCCTTTTCATAATTTGCCAACTTAAAATTCACATCCAAAATCTCTGCCCCATATTTCAATGACTGCTCACGTATTTTCATCATAAGCTCAGGCCCCAAAATACCCTCTGGAAAACCAGGAAAATTCTCAACCTCAGAAGTAAGCATAAGCTGTCCCCCCCAAATGCGTCCTGCAAGAACAAGGGTTTTAAGCTCTGCACGGGAAGTATAAATCCCAGCAGTAAGCCCAGCAGGACCACTACCAATGATTATTACATCATACAAACGATCCATATTAAAAAAGCGTCTAGCAGCTAGCCTTTAGCGTATAGTTGCCTAAACAACTTAAGTTCCTTAAATGAATTAACTAAACGCTAAACGCTAACCAACTAAACGCTAACTTATTGCCTCATCAAGACTCTGTTTATAAGTTTCCTTTGATTGAACTCCTACAAAAGTTTTTTTAGGTTCTCCATTTACAAAAAGCATAACTGTTGGAATAGACATTATGCCAAAGTTCCCTGGAATACTATTGTTCTCATCCACATTAAGCTTTCCGACTTTTGCTTTCCCCTCATACTCCTCTGCCAACTCCTCAATCACAGGACCCAACATCTGACAAGGATGACACCACTCCGCCCAAAAATCAACCAATACTGGCTTGTCATTTTTTAAAACTTCTTGTTCAAAATTTTCGTCTGTTAGATGAATCTCCGCCATATGATTTAAATTTCTAATTATCTTAATTGCTCTAATCCCGATTTAATCGGAACTAATTATTCTAAATAAATCCCAACACTATTTAAATTAAAGTTCAAAATTAATATAACTATAAACTTTTAATTGCAACTTTGAACTTTGAATTTTTAACTAGATTACGTTCGCTCATTCGCGAATCCTTCTAGTCAGATTTTTTATTCGCGTTATCTATCCTACTCCACTTTAAAATCTTTGTCAATAATAACTAATATAAAAAACCGGCTCAGAAATATAATTTTTAATTTTTAAATTGTAAATTCACTTGCTTTTCAGCAAGTTTCTCGCTTCCTCATCACTCACCTGAGGAAAATCCCGGTAAAACTGCCCAACCGCATAAAAAAACTCAGGCGCATCTACATAAACCACCTCATCAAAATATTTTTCCATATAAGAAACTCTATCTTTTGCAATAACCGGCGTTGCTAAAACTACTTTTTTTGCTCTTTTCTTCTTGAAAAACATACCCGCCGCTATTGCCGTACTTCCGGTTGCCACTCCATCATCCACCACAATTGCTATCTTCCCTTCCATATCTGGAATTTTAATTCCCAATAATCTCTCTCTTTCTTCTCTTTCCCGCTCTTTTTCTTTCAATAACTCTTCTCTTTCCCTTCTGCTTATCCTCAAATCAGAAATTATCTCCTCATCCCAAAAAACCACACCTTCCCCGCTTACAGCCCCAATTGCAAGTTCTGGATTTCCGGGCGCTCCTATCTTCCTAACCACAATCCCAGAAAACGGCAAAGAAAGCTTCTTGGCAACAGCCTCTGCAACCACAATTCCCCCTCTCAGAATCCCAAAAACCACAACACCAGAATCCCCCTTAAAAGATTTTAATTTATCAGCAAATCTCTCCCCCGCCTCCTGTCTATCCTTAAAAACCATAAAAGTAATTAGTAATTAAGAAATTAAGTAATTAAGGATTTCTTATTCTCCATTGTTTTCTTTATTAATCCATTTAATGCAGGTCTCAGATTTTTATAAAGATCTAGGTATTTTTCTTTTAAAGAAAGCTCTATCAAATTTCGCTCCACTAAAAGATCAAGCCAGTGGCGTGATTCAAGAAGCGAACCCCTAGCATTATAATAAAATTTTACTTTATCCAAATAATGAAAACGGCCATAGCCCTCTGCAATATTTGCTGCTACAGAATCGGTTGACTCAATAAACGGATTGCCCATTATCTTTTTTATTGTCCAATCCAAACCTTCATAAGCTTTCCAACTAACAGAGGCCAATTCTCTCGCCAACTTATAAGTCTCCAACTTCTCCAATGAAAGATACTCTTTATTCATTTTACCTTCTCCTCAATTACTAATTACTTAATTACTTAATTACTCTCTTAAAATCCCAGTCCCAACTGTACCTTCTCCTCTTTCTTTTCAGCTTTTTTTACACCTTCTTTCTCATCAAGCCAAATCTTCACCTTTCCATATTCCCCATCAAATCCCGGCACCACACTAATACTTCTATCCCTAACCCTCTTGATAGCCTCTGCCGCTCTATCTCCTGCAACAGTACGTATCTTATCTATTGATCCCCTAAGTAATACCTCAAACTCACTCCCAATATTTGTCACTAAATTATCATAGGTTGTTAAAACAGTCTGAGAACCTGTTCCAGAACCCAATGCCTCTGCCAAAATTTCAAGAAGCGGCACCAGAGAAACATATGGCGGCCTTTGGCTCGTCAAAGTCCTAAGCTTGTCGAAAGACCTCTCCTCTTTGTCCTTCACCCAACTCACTCCCATCTCATCTTTTTCCAGAACAAAATTCTCTGCACTACTACCAGCAAGCTTCTCCACCCTATTCATTACCCCCACTGTCAAATGTCTTTGACAGCTTGGACAAATCACACCCTTTTCTTTTATATCCTCAGGTGAGTAAGAAACTCCACAAGCCCTATGTCCTGAAAAATGATACTTCCCCTCTTCAGGATAAAACTCCACCGTATATTTTATTCTTAAATTCGGGCTTTCATCCCCCCTAAACGCACCAATTATATCTTTATAAGTAATCTCTAATTTCTTTTCGTCATTTTTGATATTTGAGATTTGATTTTTGATCTCGAGAACTGTGTTCTCGCGCCCTATTTTCTCAAGCGAATGAGAATCGGAAAAAGAAACAATTTGCCTGTTTTCAAGTTCTTTGATTCTCCAGTTCATTGAAGGATCGCTTGACAAACCTGTCTCAACCGCAGTAATTTTACCTGAGTAATCCCCAAAACAATCATTTATAGAATCATATCCTGAACTTGAACCATACAATGAAAACCAGGGAGTCCACACGTGGCAGGGAATAACAAAAATCCGCTCATCAATTCCATACAAAAGCTCAAGTAAATTTCTTGCACTAATTCCAAGAATCGGCCTACCATCAGCCCTTAAATTAAATCCCCTCTTTTCAAGCTCCTGGTTAATTTTAAAGACAGTTTCAAAATCCGGGGCAAAAACTAGATTGTGAATTTTGTGTACTCTTCCTCTTTCCGTATAAATACAGGAGATTTCTGTTGTCAGTATAAAATAGGGACCAAAGAAAGAAGTATTTTTAAGATACCCTAATTGCTGTTTCAAAACCTCTTCATTTCTTACTTTATAAATCCCCTCAAACTTCTCCTCAAGCGCCGCTCTTGCCTGCCTAACCCAAATAGGATGCGTAAAATCAGCCACCGTTAAAAGATTTATCCCCTTTTTCCTCCCCCACAAATACATATTGACAATTTCCATCCTCTGAGAAACCGCTCGTGAGTATTTACTATGTATATGTAGATCCGTTACAAGCTCCATCGTCCCCTCCATTAAAACAAATTCCCTCCCTCACTTGCAAGAGAGAATTTTATACACAAGAATACTCCTTGTTAATTTTTTGCACCTTTTCTTGCACCTTCGTTTATTGCACCTTCGAGGTGTCTTCCGTTATTGCACCTTCGAGGTGTCTTCCGTTCGCACCTAACGGTAATTTCATCAATCAATAAACCTGTAACTTCAATCTACCTTAAAGGTGTCTCAGATAGGACACCTAGGGAAAAATAACAATTCCATCCTTAAATACAACCCCCACCCCTTCAATGCCAAACATTAACCCCATCATATTTTGACTTATACATAAAACAGAATATATAATGGTTCCTATGGCAAAAACCAGAATTTTAATCACAAGACACGCAAAAACAGCCTGGAACAAAGAAAGAAGAATCCAAGGCAGAACAGATATCCCAATTCTTCCTGAGTCAAAAGAAGAAACCAAAATTTTTGCTCAATCAATAAAACATCACAACATAAAAACCATCTACACCTCCACTCTTACAAGAACTATCCAGACAGGAAAAATCATCCAAGAAACCCTTGATATAGAAAATCTTGTAAGTATTGATGATCTAAAAGAGAGAAGCTATGGAAAATTTGAAGGAAAACTATGGGAGGAAATCACAGATAAATTTAACAAAATAGAAATGGATAAAGAAAAAGCTAGAAAAACAGGAGTTGAACACGGGGAAGAATTCCAAAAAAGAATAATTAACGCTCTAACAAAAATCAGCAACAACCACCCAAATGAGACTATTCTTGTTGTCTGCCATGGCGGCAACATCCGCTCGCTTCTAAAATTTCTAGACAAAGACAAGCCTAAAACTCACATCCCCAACAATTCCCTTTTTATTCTGGAATTTGAAAACGGAAAACTCACCCTAATTGACTCCCCCAACACCTAAATTTAAAACACCCCTACCACTCCCACATCTCTTTATGGTACTCTAAATAAAGACAGTACGAATGGGCACCAATCCTAAAGTTGGACTTTATGGATCCCGCGGATAAAAAATCCGTGTTAATCTAAAAACATTGATTAGCACAAAACACTCAAACTACCATGCAAAAGATCAGCGACATCCTAAAAAAATTTAACCCAGTTCAGGACAAATACATCAGCCGTGAATTCCAATCGTACGGCATTTACCTTGCAGAACAGCTAAATGACTACAAACACAAATCTCTTTACATCAAACTTGCCAAAACCACCCACCGCTCCATCCTTGAAAAAACACTATCCTATGTTAAAGACAGCAATATAGACAAAAAAGGCGCACTTTTTATGTGGAAGCTAAAACAGTTAAAAGATGCCCATAAAGAAAAAATGAAAACAAATGAAAAATAAAACCAAAAATTTTACAAAAAACAAATTATTTTATATCCTGCTCTTCCTCATTTCAGCTTCTATAATCCTCCTTCCTTTATTTTTCAAAATTAGAGTTCAGGAATTAAAAACCCTGGGATTTATTGGCCTTTTTATTATAAATTTTCTTGGCAGTGCAACTGTTTTCTTTCCGGTCCCCTCCATAATCTCCGTAGGCGTTTGGGGAAATATCTATAATCCCCTTCTGGTTGCCTTAATTGGTGCTCTGGGATCAAGCATGGGAGAAAGCATAGGTTACCTTTTTGGCTCATCATCCAAAGAAATATTAAACCTTAAAAAACATAAATTTGTTTTCTATTTTCTAGATTTTTTGTTTAAAAAGCTTGGGATCTTTATTATATTTCTTGCCTCTTTTATCCCTAATCCCTTATTTGACGGCATAGGAATCCTGGTTGGCATATCTTCCTTCTCACTAAAGAAATTTATAGTTATTGTTTTCTTGGGAAGACTCCTAAGAAACATCCTTATCGCCTACCTTGGTGCAAACTTCTAACTTATTCTATCCTCTAATATCTATCTTCCAAATACCATCCTCTATCTTCAATCTTCTACCGTCAAAAATATAGTTGACTTAAAATTCTCCATAAAAGTATTTCTCAAGTTCCACATGTGTCTCATCCCCAAACTCCACACCCTCCTTTTCCAACCTCTCCCTTTGTACCCTTGCTCCTCCAAAAGCAAATGCTGAAGCAATTCTCCCCTCTCTATTAACAACCCTGTGACACGGAACTTCAGGATTATTATTAAGATGAAGCGCAAAACCAACAACTCTTGGAGAGATATTTAAAACTTTCCCAATCAAACCATAAGTAGTAACCTTTCCTTCAGGAACCCTCTTCACCAACTCATAAACTCTTTCACAAATATCCCTCCTCATAAATATTTTTGGAAATAAAAATTTGAAATTTGCTTGAAAATTTTAAATTGAAAATTATTCATTAATCGTCGCAAAAGCGACACCTTACTTTTGAGTTTTAACTTTTGACTTTTAACTTCTTTTGATTTATAAACATTTCCTCAATCTCAACCAAAGTTGTTGCATCCTCCGGCTTCTTATCATCCCTAAACCTTTCCAAACGTGGAAACCTGAGAGCATATCCCGGAACCTCCACATCAAATGCTTCACCATTTTTACTAGGCCGCATAACCCTCCCTGCTGTATGAATTGGAGATCTGGTTATCTCATCTGCTCTAACCTCAACCACAATTGAAGGCTCTACCCAAACATCAGGCACCAAATTTTTATCTACATTGTAAAGCACCGGCTTATCCTCAGTTTTTAATTTTTCACATCTCTCATAAAGCTGTCTCCATTCTTCATCTGTAAGCCCTGTACCAACCTTGGCAATTGTCACATATTTATCTTTCTTTTCATCATAAGCCCCAATTAAAAACGCTCCTATTCCAAATGAAGTCCTTTTCCCTTTTCCTTTGTTATAACCCATAACTACTGCGTCAAGAGTATCTGTCAGTGCCCCAGAATATGACCTCTTCAGCTTTATCCAATTCCATCCTCTTGCTCCCGCCTGATAAACTCCATCAAGCCTCTTTGCCAAAATTCCCTCAAGTCCCCGTGATACAGCATCCTCAAACTCATTATCAATTTCCTTCGCACTATCCGCTACTTTTACCCTTGACATAATTAAAACATCATCTTTGGCTATTATCTTCTCAAGCGTCTCTCTTCTAGTTTTATATGACTCTTCTATAAAACTTCTACCATCTTTATAAAGTAAATCGAAAAGAATAAATCTTAAAGGAATTTGCAGTGCCTTTTCCTCTATTCCATGTTTTCTTTTCCTCTGCACCGTCTCCTGAAACGGCAAAAATTCACCGCTATCAATATCATACGCAATCGCCTCACCTTCAAAAATAGCCTCATCCACCTTAACCTGCCGCTTTACCGCCTCCACCAAATCAGGATACATAAAAGTTGAATCTTCCAAGTTCCTCGTATACAGCTTCACCTCTCCACCCTCTAAAATTTGCGATTTGCGATTTGCGATTTGCGATTTTTTATAGTGTGCTTGCAATCTAAATCCATCCACCTTTGGCTCAACCGCACATCTCCCAATCTTTCCAATTATTTCTTCTCCGCTTGATAACCTCTCAGCCCTCGCCATTAAAATAGGGACAAAAACAGCCGGAGTCAAACCTTCAAGTGCTTCAACCCCTTTTTCTTTAATTATTTTTGCCAAATCCCCCAAATCTGACCTCACATTATAAGCTTTCTCTATTTTTGACCTAAGATTTTTACTACCACAAAGCATCCATGAAAAAGAATCCAAAACAGTCATATCAGAAAAACCCAGCCTTAACTTATCCACTGGAATCCTGGCTACATATCTTACAGACAAAGAATCAAGACCTTCAAACAATTTTGCCAAAGCATCAACCTTTTTCTCCACAGACCCCACCCCACCCGTCTCTGCAATCTTCTTAAGAATCTCAAATACCTCTCCAATAGACTTTGAACTTTGAACTTTGAACTTTGAACTTAACTCTTCTGCCACTTCTCCCAAATCCCCAATCTGCTTATACATCTTGCTTACATCTTCTTCTTCCAAACCATACGCCTTGGTAATTGCCTTCACAATCATCCTATCAGCCATTCCAAATTCAACCGCCACATACAAAGGAGCCACTCTCCCCTGCAACAGATATACCACTTTATCAATGACAGAAGTGGGAGTCTTATCAAAAAGCTCTGCCAATATCTCAACCATTGTGTTTCTGGAAGTAGTTTTTTCTAATTTTTGAAGATATACAGAAAGATCTTTAAAAAGCATATCTATATTTTACAGCTTTTATTAAGACTTTTATAGAGAATAATTTTAACACTCATCAAACTCCTTAGAACCTTTGAGCCCAAAAACCATAAACCCGTCTTCGATTGGTTTTAACTCTAAAACACCCTCAAATCCCTTTCTTAATTTTAAATTTGGATAAAAATCCTCCCCAAACACCATTCTCTTTCCATCACGGCCCACAAATCCAATCCGCACACCTGTTAACCTACCGTCCTCTCCCACTGGATCAAACATCACACAAGTGGAAATCCCATTCTTTACCCCAGCTCCCATATAAAAAGGGGTCATCTCAAACACAGCCATACAGTGCCCACCCACAAAACCCACCCCTTCTCTTATCTTGTTAACTTTAGCAATATTTTCCGGATTTATCTCTTCCGCCACCCTAATAACAGAATCTGGATCTCTTCTATAGATTTTTCCAAGATTGCCAACGCTTAAAAGCTCAACCTCTCCATCTGCACAAATCACATGATGTGAGCCTCCCTCAAGGCAGGTTTCAAGAGGCACGTGGTAAACATCATCTGGCCTAACAATCTCTCTTGAGCGTGGAAAATCAACTTTATGCCCCCCATAATTACGCCCGTCAATTACTATTGAAAACTCACGCTCTCTCTCAGAAGAAGTCACGCTACCCTCATCTTGGTTTCCAAACCCATCATCTCCCGTCCTTATAGGTCTTTCGCTTCTTTCTATTACTGCCATATAGAAAATAACTTCATTTCCAATGATTATATTTTAAAAAAAATTATTTACAAATTACACCATCAAATACTTCACGCCTTTTGTCACTCCTTGCTTTTTTATAATCCCTTTTTTCACAAGATCCTGAACTTCCCGCAAAACCGTATCCTCAGAAACCATTGGAAAAAGAGAAGCAAAAGTTTTATTTTCCATATATCCAATTTTTTGGATATATTCAATTATTTTAAGCTGTCTCTCAGACAACATAACAGGACCCCCAAGCTTCTCTTTAAGTTTTAAATCAATAGAAATATTCTCAATTTTCTCTTTTATCTTTGAAAGCTCTACTGCCAAACATTGAGTAAAATATGTTAACCATTCTGTTAAATTACCTTTTTCTTTTGAGACACTTTGAAGCGCATTATAATAGTGTTCGGGATCCCTATCAAAATATTCTTCAAGTGAAAAAAAGTGTCTTATGTCATAACCTTCTCTAAGAAGCACCAAAACAGAAATAGCTCTCCCCACCCTTCCATTACCATCCAAAAAAGGATGAATCCTTACAAATTCATAATGCACAATTCCAGCCTTTAAAACAGGATGAATTTCTTTTTCCTGATTTATAAAACAAACAAGTTCAGTAGTTTGCCAAGGAACCTCCACTGCCTTTGGCGGCCTAAAGGCTACCTCATCTGTTATGCTATTTCTGATCACAACCTCACGCTCCCTGTAAATACCAGAATCTTTATCATCCAAAATTTTGCTCACCGTAAGCTTATGCAATTGTTTTAAAAGATCTTCGTCCACCTCTTTAATTTTTGTTTCTCCTATAAAATCAATCACCTTTCTATAATTTATAACCTCCTGAACATCCCGCTCATGCGCAACAACCTTTTCACCATCAAAAATTCTTTTAACCTGACTCATACTTAGCTCATTTCCTTCTATATGTGTTCCGTAATGAGCCGTTCTAAGTATTGCTTCATCCTGAAACCTTCTCTCCCAATAAGGCAAAAGCGGAGCATTTTCTATGACTTCCCGTGCCGCCTCAATAGCCCCAATATTTTTTAAAATCTTGTTGGTTATGGAAAAAATAGGAATATACATATTAAAATCTTAAATCTTAAAACTTACAACTGATTAAAGATTAAAAAATAAAGATTAAAGAATACAAAAAATAATCCTAATTCATTAATCATCAATCATCAATCATTATTCAAGATATTATAGATTTAAGTTTTGACTTTTGCGCTTTGAGTTTTACGCTTATATATAGTATTATATCAACTATGTCCCAGAAATCTCAAATCCGGTCAAATCGGATTCAAACCTTAGAAACAAAACAGGAAAAACATCTCCATATAGAAGTTGTCCGCCAAATGGTAACCCTTTCAACCTCAGGCTTTGGTCTTGTTGCCGCTCTTGCATGGAACAGTCTCATCCAAGAATTTATCAACTCATACATTAAAAAAATGCTCCCAATGAGTGCTGGACTAATCTCACTTCTTATCTATGCAATTATCATAACCACCCTTGCCGTAACTATAACACTTCAACTTTCAAGACTATTGCAAAAACTAGAAAACAAACCCGAAAACAAAGAAAAGGAATAAAACAAAATATATTCCCTTCATAACAATATAAATGTGGCCTCGCTACACCTAAGTTTTGAGATTTGACATTTGAATCCGATTGAATCGGATTTAAGATTTGAGTTTTATTTTTATGTTAATCAAAAACCTAACACTGAACAATTTCAGAAATTACAAAAAAAGCTCCTTCCAATTTGACAACACCAATGTCATTATTGGTAAAAATACTATTGGGAAAACAAATATCTTAGAAGGTATCTCCTTCCTTTCAACAGGTAAAAGCTTTAAAGCAGAAAAGGATGTAGATGCAATAAAAATAGATGAAGAATTTGCCAAAGTTTCGGCAAAAATTATAGACGGTTCTGATATTATAAATCTTGAAGCAATAATTGCAAACAATACCAACAGATTCTCAAAAAAACTTTTAGTCAACGGCCTCCCCAAAAAACAATCTGACTTTATCTCAAAACTCTTAACCGTAATCTTTACCCCCCAAGACATTGAAATAATTACAGACTCTCCAAGTCTTAGAAGAAACTATATAAGCAACATCCTCCTTCAAGCAAATAAAACCTATAGAAACTCTCTTTCTGTTTATGAAAAAGCCTTAAAACAGAGAAACAGGCTCCTTGACGACATAAAAGATGGAAAAAGAAATTATAAAGCAGATGAGTTTGAATATTGGAATATCCTCCTTATTGAAAACGGAGCGATCATAACTAAAGAAAGAGAGAACCTGGTTAATTTCATAAATAAATCCAAAAAAGATATCTTTGATCTTACAATTGCTTACGACAAAAGCACCATTACTCAAGAAAGAATTGATAAATATCACAATGCAGAAATAGCCTCAGGATTAACTCTTATCGGCCCCCAAAGAGACGACTTTTTAATTTTATTTCTCAACCCGCCGCTAAAGCGCTCTTTGAGCCGCAGTTCAAATGAACTAAGGCAAAAAGTAAGCTTGGGCGGGCCCAATAACCCCAATCTCCCTAACCATCTAACTTCCTCCTGGAACGGTGGCGTGGCAACGACCACGACTCCTTCCAGGTGGCACCGTACCATCAAAGAATTCGGCTCCCGTGGAGAACAAAGACTAACCATCTTACAGCTCAAAAAGCTTGAAATAGAATTTATAAAACAGGCAACAGAAAAAACCCCAATTCTTTTACTGGATGATATTTTCTCAGAACTTGATAACAAAAACATCCAAAAAGTTTTAGAATTAATAAATGAATGTCAAACCATCACCACCACCACCCACAAAGAATTTATACCCAAATCCCTCCTCCCCCACCTCCACCTCATAGAATTAAAATAAGTCTTGATTATAATTTTAAGATATGTTACTGTCAAATTAACCGAAAGTTATGGATGAAATATTCAAATCACAAGAAAACCCAAAAACTACTACTCCACCCACGTCTGACCTAACCCCAAAACACGAAGCAGAACAAGAAACAACAGAAGCTCTTCCTTATGCAGTAGAAAGAATTGTAAAAAAAGCTTACGGAGTAATTGACGATCACAAACAAGATTTTCTTGCAGCTGGAATACAAGAAGAACAATTAGAAGCGGCAAAAATAAATATTAGACAAAAGGCATTAGCAGAACATGAAGAAAGAGAAAAACAAGATCCCTTAAATAGAATAAGGGAGGCTCTAGCAGAAGCCGCAACAACAAACAATGAGCATAAGTTTGCTCACATAACAAGCTTTCAACTCGACGGGCAACGTAATTATCTTTTGGATGTAGCCAGAAACCCAAGAGAAAGATTGTCAGGTGGAGGATGGCATAGAAGCGAATGGAGAGGAAATCAAAATCGGCATGCAGTAATATCAGCTATATATCCCACATCAGATGAAAATGGCCACACTATTACACCTACTCCAGCTTTTATGGAAAGATTTTTAGAAAATTTAGGAGTTTTGGAAAGAACAGAAAAAGAAGGTGAAGCTCTAAACGAATTTATGACAAGATATTATCCAAAACATGACCAAAGAGGCTTAGAAAATCACAGCGCCAAAGGCCCTTTTAGAGAAATAGATCGAGAAGCAGGCCCAAGACAAGGACAAGAGTGGGTCACAAGAATTCCAACAGACATTGAAGGAGTTGAAATTAGAATACCTTTTTCATTAAATGAAATAGAACTGTCAATCGCACCACAAACCCTCCAAAAAATCCAACCCCCGCAAACACAACAATTCTAACCCCACCTGATGGAACTAAAATAATAATCGAATCATAAATCATGAATAATAAATTGGGGAATATTTATTTTTTCCCATGATTCCTGATTCCTTATTCCTAATTCAAGATTTCCATCTTTAAGTTTCACTTTTCACTTTTCACTTTTATAGTATAATATTCTCAAATGGAAGAATTTGACCCAACCCTTTTAAAACAACTCTATATTCCCCGTTCTGAATCTCACAAAGGTCAAAACGGAAAACTTCTTATCATTGGTGGCTCCCACCTCTTCCACTCTGCCTCCCTCTGGGCTCTTGAAATCGCCTCAAAAATAGTTGATATGGTTTTTTATTCCTCGGTTCCGGAAAATAATGAAATTGTCCAAAAATCAAAAGAGCAATTTAAAAATGGAATCGTAGTAAAAAGATCTGAGATAGAACATTATATTCAGGAAGCAGACTGCATCCTCATCGGCCCTGGCATGGTCAGAACAAATGAAAAATTAAGTACAGATTATTATCGTAAAAACTTAAAAGAAGTAGAAGAAATAGAACACGAAGGCATCCAAACCTATCATATAACTAAGTATTTACTAAAACAGTTCCCTCAAAAAAGATACGTTCTTGACGCAGGCGCCCTCCAAATGACAAATCCTGCTTGGCTTAAAAACCTTAAAGAAATACCTATTCTCACCCCGCACAAAAAAGAATTCCAAAACCTCTTTGGCTTAGAACCCAATCCTGAAAACGCAGAAAAAATTGCCAAAGAGTATAACTGTACCACCTTACTTAAAGGAGAAAAAGACATAATCTGTTCACCTCATAAATGTACAACAACCAAAGGTGGAAATGCTGGTATGACAAAAGGTGGAACAGGGGATGTTCTAGCCGGAATTGTTGCCGCTCTATACTGTAAAAATGACGTCTTTCTTTCTTCAACCTGCGCTTCTTATATAAACAAAAAGGCAGGAGATGAACTATTCAGTAGAGTCGGACCATATTTTAACGCCTCAGACCTCACCCTCCAAATCCCACAAACCATGAAGCACTTAATTTTAGACAAAGCCTCTTTCTAAAAACATCCATTTATTAACAACGCTAAAAATCAAATATCAAAATTGATTAAAGAATAAAGATTAATGAATAGAAAAATCATTAATCATAAATCATCAAATCCGATTTAATCGGATTCAATC
>QZIP01000037.1 GCA_003599595.1 Candidatus Parcubacteria bacterium | reverse complement strand
ATCTTTAAGTATAAGTTATATTAATTAATTTTTTTATTTATGGAATCAATGACAGAGTCTCAAAAAAAAATCTATAAAAAATACAAGCCTTATCTTGTTTCTGCAACTATACTTTTGTTTTCTTTTTTTCTTTTGTTTCAGGTTGCGATTCCAAATTTTTCAAATGCCGGGTTGGTAAGACAACAAATGGATGAAGAGAAGAAGAAAATTTCAAATCTTCAATCTACCCTAAATATAATAAGTAGAGGAGTAGATGATGCCCAGCTAAATAGTGACGTAAAGATGGTTACTAAAGCCTTGCCTGATTCCAAAAGCTTTTTCCCTATTTTTATGAGTTTGTTTTCAGCATCTTCAAAGTCAAGTGTTTCTTTGGGGGAGTTTTCTATTAAGGTTGGTAATGTGTATACAAAAGAGAAGGTGGGAGATTCATCTCCGGGAAAATTATTCTTATCTATTGCGCTTAAGATTTCATCTACCGATATTAATAATATAATTAAATTTCCTCAAGAATTATACAAATCTTTACCTCTTGCTGAAGTTCAGGATATATCAATGAGTGAAAGTAGCGGGACCTACAATGTGCAATTTTATTATAAACCGTATGATTTGACCTTACTTAATAAACAGGACAAGATCAATCAGTTTAGTCCTTCACAGCAGCAAATTTTGGAAAAGATTAGAGGTTGGGATAAGGGTGAGGGAATATAGTGAAAATTTCAAATTTCAAATGCCAAATATCAAATTAAGAGAGGAGAGGTCAAAAATGGGAAGGTTGATTATTGATAATATAGTATTTTTATCATTTCCCACATTAATAATCTACATTCTTATGTCTCACATCCTATTTCTAATGATGTATTGGAAATTGGATATTTGAAATTGGTAATTATTTGATAATTTTATCTTTTAGGAGGTCCGGTCTTCTTTTTTTTGTTAATTTAATTGATTCTTTTTTTCTGAACTCAGTAATTTTTTTGTGATTTCCTGATAATAGTATTTTAGGAACAGAATACTTATTGTAGACTTCTGGTCTTGTATATTGAGGATATTCAAGAAGCTTTCCTCCTTCTTTTTCTGAGAATGATTCAATCTCTACAGCTTCTTGTTTTTTTAACACTCCAGGGATGAGTCTTGCTATTGAATCAACAATGATCATAGCCGGAATTTCTCCTCCTGAAAGAACATAATCGCCTATTGATATTTCTTCATCAATATAATTTTTAATTCTTTCATCATATCCTTCATAATGACCACAAATTAAAATAATATGATTTTCTTTGGATAAATTAATTGCCGTTTGCTGATTATATTTTTTTCCTTTTGGGTCTAGTAATATTACTTTTGTGTTCTTTTCTTTTTTTTGTATGGAGGTAATTGCTTTATGTAAAACGTCAACTTTCAAGATCATTCCTGCTCCTCCACCATACGGCTTGTCATCTACTGTTTTATGTTTTCCAATTCCAAAATCTCTTAGATTTATTATATTTATTTTTAATTTTCTTTTTTTTTGAGCTCTGCTTATAATTGATAAGTCAAATACTCCTTTAAACATCTCAGGGAAAAGCGTAATGATGGATATAGTCATATAGGTGAGGTTTTGGAGAAATTTATTCTAATTCACTAATCTGAACGTCTACTTTTTTATTTTCTTTTATGGCTTTAATTTTGATTATGTTTTTAATTGAGTTGATTGTTTTACCGCTTTTGCCGATTATTTTACCTATCTCATCTTTTGGAGCGTATATGTTAAGGGTAATAAAGCCATCATTTTCTTCTTCTTCCACTTTTATTTGTCCGTTTTCTGATATATTGCTTAGTATGTACAAGAGTAAGTCTTTCATAGGTATTTTTTGACAGATGGAGTAATACTGGCTCCAACAGAAACCCAGTGATTAAGTTTTTCTTTGTTAATCTTTTTGTTTGTTCCGCTTTTATTCTTTTCTATAAAGCCGATTGTATCAACAGGTTTACCCTCTCTCTTACTTCTCTTTTCTTTAACAATTATTCTGTATTTGGATTCACCTTTTCTTCCGACTTTAGAAAATTTAATTACAAGTGCCATAATAGTCCGTAACTAATATATTGTTATGGTTTTTAGATTTACGCGGATATACTATCCGTGATATCTTTGCCTTTACAATATTTTAATCGTTACAATATCATAGTTTATCATTTTTTGTTTTGGTCTGCAACTAGTGTGAGTTTTAAGAGAGCCAATTGAGTGCCGAGAGGGCATTTTGGGCTGCGTTTTTCTCTGCTTCCTGTTTGGATTTTCCTTTTCCCTGCGCAAGCAAATTTTCTTTGAGAAAGACTCCAATGGTGTAGATTTTTGCATGGTCTGGTCCTTCTTCTTGGATAATCTTATATTCAGGTGAAATTTTATGGATCTCCTGAGTTTTTTCCTGGAGTTTGCTTTTAGGATCTTTTAGGCCTTGAGATTCTATTATTTCATCCAATTTGTTTAAAATACTGTTTTCTATGAATTTTGCTGCTTCTTCTAATCCTCTATCAAGATAAAGGCCTCCTACTAAAGATTCAAATGTGTTTGCAAGTATGGAGACATTCTCTCTTCCTCCGCTTGCTTCTTCTCCTTTTGATAATTTTAAATATTTGCCTAATTCTAATTCTTTGGATGTTTTATATAGGGTTTGAGTGTTTGTTAGAACAGATCTAAGGTTTGTAAGTTCTCCCTCTCCTCTTTCAGGGAATTTTTTATATATATAAGAGGAGACTACAAATGAAAGAATACTGTCTCCAAGAAATTCTATTCTTTCGTTGGATTCAAGTTTTTGTTTTGATTCATTTAAAAAAGATCTGTGTGTGAAAACTTGTTCTAGAAGATTGTTGTCGTTAAATTTTGGTAGAATCATATTTTTTAATGTTTTTTTTGCTCCTGCTTAGTTGTGTTGGTATTTATTTTCTTTAGTAGGTTTCCCAATGCTCCATTGATGAAGTTTGGGGATGATTCTCCGCCGAATTCTTTAGCAAGTTCTATGGCTTCATCAATTATAACCTTTGAAGGTTCTTTTCTGTATATAACCATTTCATAAATTGCCAGTCTTAAAATTGCAAGGTCTACCTTATTAATTTTTTCTACCGGAAATTCGGGAGCTATTTCTTTTATTGTTTCATCTATAATAGATATGTTTTTGAGGATTTCAGATGTTTTCTCATTTTTGTTATTTTGATCTCTAAAGCTATGTGAAAAAAGCATTTGAACTATTTTTTGTCTTTTTTTATGGCGGGGGTCATAAGGTGTTTTCATGGTTGTTTGGATGGTTGAGTTAATTAATGTTTTTGATTAACACAGATTTTTGTCGTTTAGAAACTTTTAAAGGCAATATTTTTTGATTTTACGGATTAAACTCACTAAGATGCTATTTGCCTTTAATTATTTGTTTGCCTTTATAAAATCCGCAGGATTTGCAAACAATATGGGGTTCTGTGGGTGCTCCACAATTTTTACAGATTATGATAGTGGGAAGACCGAGCTTGATGCTTGCTCTTCTTTTGCCCTGTCTTTGTCTTGAATGTCTTTTTTTTGGTTCACTTGGCATATTAGATATATTTTACCTTTTTTAGGATTGATTTTCAATAGATATCATAAATACCCCTCTCTCTGGCCCTTTACCCTAAAGAGAGAGGGGAGGAAGAGTGGGGTGATGTGGGTGAATTTAATTTATGGGGCATTTGAGAGTTTGTAATAATGAGAGGTTTTACATTCTGGAGTTCCGGTTTCTCTATTAGGGTTTTCTGTAGTTGATGTTCCTTGGGAGTCTTTACTATTTTCAAGACAGCTGGTTAAGGTGTAGGAGTCAGGCTGGCTAGGAGGAGCGGGTGAAGGATTGTAATAATATTTGCCTGCGTTGTAGTAGTTGGATCCGGAAGGATCACAGGGTATCTTTTGCATATAAACTACAGGTGTAACATTGAGAGGAGGTGTGTCATCTGTCAGCGAGGATGTTTGACTACAGTTTCCTTGGTAAATAGTGCTAGGATAATATCCATGGTCTATTCTGTAGACTTCTATGGCAGTTCTAATTTGTTTTACGTCTGATTTCCTTTGTACATCTCTTCCCCTAGTTGTTGCTGTAATATAATTTATTGTTAAAAATGCTGAGATGAGTCCAATAATAATTATTACAATTATCATTTCAAAAAGAGTGAAGCCTTTTTCATTTGTTAACAATTGGGGTGTTTGGGGTTTTTGCATATATTTAGTTTATTTATAGTGTGGGAGGAAGTCAATAAGAATAACATTATAAATCCAAATGACAAAATCCAAATGTCAAATATTAATAACCCAATAACCCAATAAACAAATCAATCGATTAATGATTAAATATAATAATAATCTATTTTTTTCATTTGTTCATTTTATTATTGATTGGACTATTTGTATATTTGTTTATTGGTTTATTTTAGTCGGGGGATATGTTGGAGGTTTTAAAACTTTCAAGTTTTTTAAGCAGTTTTGGATGTGAGTTTATGTTCTGTAAGATTTTCTCTGCTTCAGTTTTTGTTTTCTGAATGAGGGAGAGGTTAGAGAAAGAGGCAATTTTAAGTCCGGTTTTACCGTGTTGGGCTGTTCCATAAATATCACCTGGTCCTCTGAGTTTTAGGTCTAGTTCGGCAAGTTCAGGACCGAAATATATTTTTTCAAGTGATCTTAGTCTTTCAAGTGTTTTAGGGTTATCTGATTCAGTGAAAAGGAAGCAGTATGATTCTTTTTGTCCTCTTCCTACTCTGCCTCTTAATTGATGAAGAGCTGAAAGTCCAAATCTTTCCGAAGTTTCAATGAGCATGATTGTTGCATTAGGTATATCAATTCCAACTTCTACTACGGGAGTGGCTACAAGAATATCTGTTTTTCCATCCCTAAACTTGTTGAGAATTTCATCTTTTTCTTTGGATTTCATTTTTCCATGTAGAAGATCAACATTAAATTCTTTGAATACAAAATTTTTTAGCTTTTCATATTCTCTAACTGCCGCTTTAACGCTTTTGATGTTTTCAGATTCTTCTATCAAGGGACAAATGATGAATACTTGATTCCCTTTCCCTCTCTCATCTTTTTCATTTACTTTTTTTCTTATCCATTCATATGCTGATTGTCTTTTGTTTGGAGGCGCTAGCCAGGTTTTGACTGTTTTTCTTCCTTTTGGCATTTCATCCAAATATGAGAGTTCTAAGTCACCATAAATAGTTAAGATTATGGTTCTTGGAATAGGTGTTGCGGTCATGGTTAGGAAATGAGGATTAATTCCTTTATTTCTTAATATTGTTCTTTGTTCTACTCCAAATCTTTGTTGCTCGTCAATCACGACTAGTCCAAGTTTTTTGAAATTAACATTGTTGCTGATTAGAGCGTGGGTCCCAATAAGGATGTCAAAATCATCCTGATCCTGAATTGTGAATTCTGAATTAGGGTCTTTGGTCTTTGTTTTTTTTGGTTTTTTACTACCTGTGATTAGTTTGACTTTTACTCCCAGAGGGTTAAGGAGGCTGGAGATGGTGTTATGGTGTTGTTGAGCAAGGATTTCTGTTGGAGCCATAAGAGCTGATTGGAATCCATTGAGATAAGCAATATATATTGCAATTGCAGCTACAACGGTTTTGCCTGATCCTACATCTCCTTCTAAAAGTCTATTCATTGGTATTTTTGAGTTTAAATCTAAAAAAATTTCCTGCACTGCTCTTTTCTGAGCATTGGTTAACTCAAAAGGTAATTGTTTCCAGAATTTATTTATTTTGTCTCTATGTTTTGCAATATTAAAGCCATATGTTACTTTTTGCTTTTCCCATTCCTTTTTTCTTTGTAAGGCTCCTAGTTGTGTTAGAAATAGTTCATCAAAAGCAAGTCTTTCTTTTGCTTTTTGGGCAGACTGAAGATTTTGAGGAAAATGAATTTCATGGATAGCATTTTGAAGGTTGGTAAGATTGTGTTTGTTGATAATTGATTTTGGTAGGTGTTCGGAAATTTCCTGCTGAGATGTTTGTAGCAGCTGCGCAATTCTGTTTCTTATCCATTTTGAAGTTAATCCTTTGGTCTCAGGATAAATTGGAATAATTTTTGCGGTGTGAGTTGTTTGTTTTTCTATAGGATTTGTTTCTTCATATTCTTTTACTGTGATTGTCTTTGGATTTTCTACTCTGCCTGCAATACTAACAAAACTGTTTTCCTTAAGGCTTTTTAGAACAAATGGTTGGTTAAACCAGATACAATCTATTTTTCCTGTTTCATCTTCAACTGTTATTTTTTGAATATTAAATCCTTTTCTTGTGTATTGATTCTTTGCATTAATAATTTTACCTTGAATTGTGACGGTTTCTCCAGGTTGAATAATGTTAATTTTTGAGATAATAGAATAATCTTCATATCTAAGGGGTATGTGATATAGCAATTCTTCTAGAGTTTTGATATCAAGTTTTTCAAGCTGTTTTTTGTGTAGTTTATAAGTCAAGCCAGCTTGACTTATGGGAGTTTTCAAGCTCATATTTTACTGAAGGATGAATGGTAGAAAAGAGCTAATTATTAGCGCTAAAGTTGCGGTAAGTATTACTAATTTCAGAATCCATTTATTTTTTCTTATAAAATCCATGGTAGTTTGGTTGGTTTATAAAATTATAGTTTTTAGATTACGCGGATTTTTTATCTGCTTAAATCCCTGTCTGCCGACAGGCAGGCTTAATGGTTTACTTTAGGATAATCCTAATTGTTAACCTATTGTTATTTTAGCAAATTTTCTTCCAATACGCACGTTGTAATTGCCTTTTTCAAGTCTTTCTAAGGGATTATTAATTCTTTTACCTTCAATCTCTACTCCACCCTGCTCTATTAGTCTTTTTGCTTCAGTTTTACTAGAAACCAGATTGGCTTTAAGAAGAATATCGCTGACTGAGATTTTATCTTGGATTTTAATATTTATGTTTGGAATATCTTCCGGCGTTTCACCTTTTTGAAAAGCTTTTTCAAAATAATTTTCTGCTTCTCTTGCTTTATTCTCATCATAAAGTTCTCTGACAATTTCATATGCCAGCTCTTTTTTTATAGCCATTGGATTTTCATCTTTTTTAAGTCTTTTACTGATTTCTTCAATTTTTTCCAATGTTGCGTTAGTTGCAAGTGTAAAATATTCAATAATTAATTCATCTTTTAGAGACATTACTTTCCCGTACATATCTTCAGGTGAATCATCAAGCCAAATTGCATTTCCCCAGGTTTTACTCATTTTTCTTCCGTCTGTTCCACTAAGATAGTCAACAGCCAGAATGAAGGATTCTTTGTTGTGCAGATCTTTTATTAACGTTCTTCCTGCCTGCATATTAAATGTTTGATCGGCTGCTCCTATTTGAAGGTCCGTGTCCATATAATGGCTGTCATATCCTTGCATAACAGGGTATAAAACCTCATGTAGGCCCACTCTAGATCCATTGGTAAGACGTTTTTTAATTAGTTCACGGCTTATAAAGTCTCCTAAAGAAAAGTGTTGGGTGAGTTTTATTATGTCTTGAAAGCTTAGGTTTTTGAGCCATTCGCTATTGTGTCTGATCTTTATTCTGGAAAAGTCTAATATTTTTTCTGCTTGTTCTTTGTATGTCTTAAAGTTTTCTTTTATTTCTTCTTGTGACAATGCTGGTCTTTCCGATTCTTTATCAGATGTGTCACCTATAAGAGCTGTAAAATCACCAATTAGGAAAGTAACGTGGTGACCAAGATTGGCAAGTGCTTGGAGTTTTCTGATTGGAACTGCATGTCCAAGGTGTATTTTGGTGGCTGTTGGATCAATTCCAAGATAAATATTAAGCTTTTTGCCTGATTTTAGACTTTTTTGCAGTTCAGCCTTGTTGGGAATAATATTTGCAACACCTCTTGTTAACAGTTCTTCAATTTTGTCCATACATATATTATCTTGTATTTGAGTAAATATTTCAATACGTTGGTTATTTGATCTTGCTTATAGCTGTATAATCGAATAAAATATTGCATATGGGTTCTTTTGGAGGCATTATGTCAAGAAGGTCCCGGAGAAGAAAATATCAGACTAGGGTAGTTTTGGCGGGTGTAGTTGCAAAATATGCGTTTTATGGATTAATTGGATTTCTTGCGCTTTTCTTCTTATATTTTGTTTGGTTGAGCCGTGATCTTCCAACACCTGGGAAATTAGCTAATCCTGATATACGTGACTCTACAAAAATCTTGGATAAAAATGATGTAGTCCTCTACTCTATATATAAAGATTACAATAGAATATATATCCCCTTGAAAGATATTCCTAAGGATTTGCGTGATGCTACTGTGGTTTCTGAGGATGCTGATTTTTATAAAAATCAGGGTTTTTCATGGCGGGGGTATATAAGAGTGATTAAAGACCTTGTTGTATATAGGCGTTTAACAGGAGGTTCTACAATCACTCAACAGCTTGTTAAAAATGTATTATTATCTCCTGAGAGAAGTATTACCAGAAAAGCAAAAGAGCTTTTACTTGCTGTTCAGGTTGATAAAAGATATTCAAAAGATCAAATTCTTGAGATGTATTTAAACAATGTCCCATATGGCGGAACTGCAGTAGGTGTTGAGGCGGCAAGTAATTTATATTTTGGAAAACATGCAAAAGATCTAACTCTTGAAGAATCTGCTTTTTTAGCGGGTTTGCCACAGTCTCCTTCTTACTACTCTCCTTTTATAGGGAAAAATAAATCTTATATTACAAGGTCAAAATATGTATTGGGTAGATTGGAAGAAGAGGGATATATTTCAAAAAAGCAGAGTGAAAATGCTCTTAAAAAGATTGAAAACTTTAAGTTTTCTGAAAGGCCTGAAAGTATGAAGGCTCCTCATTTTGTGATGTATGTAAAGCAGGAGTTGATAAAGATGTTTGGAGAAAATGTGGTTGAAAATGGGAATTTAACCGTAAAGACAACTCTTGATTATGAAATACAAAAGAAAGCAGAAGACACGGTGGAAGAGGAAATTGAAAAATTAAAAGGATTCAATGTGGAAAATGGTTCTGTTATTGTGATGGATGCAAAAACAGGGGGGATACTTGCGATGGTTGGGAGCAAAGACTATTTTGATGTAGATAATGATGGTAACTTTAATGCATCATTGGGTTTAAGACAGCCTGGATCTTCTCTCAAACCCTTAATGTATGCTACTGCAATTGAGAGAGGCTATACGGCTTCAACAGTGATCATAGATGTAGAAACAGATTTTCCAACAGGTGATCCTGAACACCCTATTTATACTCCTGTGAATTATGATGGAAAATATAAGGGTCCAATTCAAATGAGATTTGCTTTGGGAAACTCAATAAATGTTCCTGCTGTTAAGATGCTTGCCTCTGTGGGTGTAAAGCCTGTTATGCAGAAAGCCTATGATATGGGAATAGAAAATTGGAAGCCGACTGATGAAAATATGGAAAATGTTGGTTTGTCTTTGGTTTTGGGGGGAAGAGAAGCAAATCTTTTACAGATAGTTGATGCATATTCTGTTTTTGCAAATGAAGGAGTAAAAGCGGAGCCTTTTTCTATTGTTGAAGTAAAGGATTTAAAAGGAAAGATTGTTTATAAACATGAAAAGAAAAGTGAACGCCGTGTTTTATCCAAGGAAACTTCTTTTATCATTTCTCATATTTTGCTTGATAACAATGCAAGGCAACCAGTTTTTGGACCATCTTCCTGGCTTGTTGTACCAGGCAAGACTGTTGCTGTAAAAACTGGTACTACGGATGAGAAAAGAGACAATTGGACAGTTGGTTATACTCCATCTTACATTGTTGGTGTTTGGGTTGGAAATAATGATAATTCTAAAATGAATCCTAAAATAGCGTCAGGAGTAACAGGAGCGGCTCCTATTTGGAATAAAGTGATGAGTTTTGTATTAAAAGGCAAAAAAGATGAAGAGTTTAAAAAACCAGATAATGTTGAGGCGGTTGAGATAGATGCGGATTATGGGGGATTACCTATTGAAGGGCACTCAAAAAGGACAGAATATTTTGTTAAGGGAACAGAGCCAACAATTGCTTCTCCAATATATAAAAGACTTAAGGTTTCAAAGCATCAGAATGATAGGATTGCAAATCAAATTGAGATTGATAAGGGCGATTATGATTGGAGGGATTTTATTTATTTCTCTGAAAAAGATCCAGTGTCAGCTGATGGAATTAATAGATGGCAGGAAGCAATTGATGCTTGGGTAAGAGAGAATTATAAAGATGATTCAAAGTATTTTCCACCAAGAGATATATCTGACTATAAGTATGAAGAAAAAAAAGAGGAGCCAACACCTACTCCTATTCCAACACCAACGGAATCTCAATCGCTTTCTCCAACATTAACCGTAACACCAACGCTCTAGTTTTAGTGCGTTCATTTGTCATTTGCACCTTTCTTTTGCACCTTCGAGGTGTCTTTCGATTGCACCTGGGTATCGAATGTTATTCTATGTCTAACGCGAGGTGTTTTATTCCTTCTAAATTTTTAACGTAGCCTAAATGATCTGATATAAATTCTTTATAACTATTTACTGATTGAAATTGTTCGAATATTGTTTTTTTGTTACAGATTGGATCAGATTCTAGGTTGAGATATTCTAAATAAGAAGACCATTTATAATCTTGTAGGTTTTTTACTAAAAAGCCTTCTTTTGGATTTATATGGATATATCTATGTGTGTGGATTAATTGTTCGGTTGAACCTATATGAACGGATTTAAAATCTCCTTGAAGTAGAGGACCTGTCCTTTTTCCCTTAGTGTTAAAGTATTTAGTGTAGCTGTTGCTAATTTTACTCATAAATTCGCTAATCCCTTTTTCTCTCACTTGTTTTAATAGAAGATGGAAATGGTTTGGCATTAAGCAGTAGCATATTATTTCAACAATTCTATTATTTGTGTTTAGATGTAGGGTTTCTGGTGTAAATGCTGAAAACCGTGGCTTAGGTCCTTCAATTGAATAATAAGTCATGATTTTCCTGAAGCGAGAATAGTCGTAGAAATTGTTAAAGATTTGCATTTTGGCGACTCCTCTATTAAAGACGTGATAGTATTCATTGTTTACTAAAGGAGTTTTTCTTAGGGTCATATATTTACTAAAGCATATTTTCCGTCAGGTGTCAACGGAACTCACCTTCGAGGTGCAATCGGAGGTAAAACGGAGCATTAATTTCTTTCAGTATTCTTACTGCTTTTTTGTGGTTTTGAAATTCCCATAAGATACTTTTGAGCTAAATTTTGGGGTGGGTTTTTCTTTTTTCAATTTTTCTAATTGTGTACATGATTCTATCATGGAGGTTTATGTTTTTAATTCTTGCAAATCTTATAATAGAAACTAAAATGTCTCCAAGTTCTTGTTTGTAGGTTTCATCTGTCTGAGCGGCTTTGTTTCTAGGTTTTCTTCCGTGTTTTGCCAGATAAGCCCTTGCCATTTCCCCAATCTCTTCAACCAGGCTTAGGATGAGCATAGAGCCGTATTCATCTGTGGCTTTTGTGTCTTTGTCAATTTTTTCAAGACGTTTAAAATATTGTCCAAAAGGAGATGGTTTTCTATTCATAATTATTTGTATCTTTAGTATACCACTATTGTTTCTAGACCGTACGGATTTTCTACCTACTATATTTTTAATGGTTTGTTTTGGGATTTATACTGATGTGTATATATTTTATCCGCGGGATCCTTTAAGAGTTATGCTTTAAGGCTTTTCAGATATTTTAATCATTGTGATCTAAGTCTTTAGGGTCTATTCCGGCTATATTTTTTTTATGTAATCTTTACTTTGAATTCTTTAATCAGCGCTTTATATATATTTTCCCGTACTTTGGTTACCTCTTCTGTAGTTAAGGTTTTGTAGGGGTTTTGATATTTAATTCTAAAAGTTTTTTTATCTTCATAAACGTCTAAGAGACTTACTTCTACAACTAGATTGCTTTGTGTTTTAATGGTTGATACTATTTGCTGGTAGCTAATTTTTGGGTCGATTGTTAGTCTTACATCTTCAATTGTAGGTGGAAATTTAGGTATGGGTTTGTATGTTTTTTTTAGAGTTGTATATTTTCTAGTAATTTCAAAGTTTAGTTCAAAATTGGAAAGATTATCATCAAGTATCTCTATTTCTCCTATATAATCATTTTTTATATAAATATCTGCGCCAAGTCCTCCCTTTTGTCTGTTTTTATAATTAGCGTTTTTAATTCCTAAGCCGTTCAATAGTTGTTCTACAATTCCCTTTATCTCATAAAAATTGAGATTTGGTTTTTTGATAACGGCGGCAAGTGTTAGAATTTCTTGTGGTAAGTCATTTGGTCTTGGTTGGTAAACATTTGCAAGTTCAAAGATTTTAATTTCATTACGCTCTTCATTGTTTTTAATTACTTCAAGAAGGCTGGGAACAATTGTTTTTCTCATGTATAACATATCTTCATTTAGGGGATTTGATAGTTTTAGTGCTTCTTCCGGAGGTCCTTCCAGAAGATTTTCAGAAACAAATGAGTAGGTATAAACTTCTGTAAAACCCCAGTAAATAAGCGTATTTTTTACTTTTCTTTCCCAATAGAGAGGATCATCTTCTAGGTGGTAGGGCCCTTTTTTAAGTAATGGAGGTAAGATGTTTGGTAATTTATAGTAACCGTAAATTCTTGCTATTTCCTCAATGATGTCTTCAGGAATTTCTATATCATTATTTCTCCAGGAAGGAACAGTAATGTTTAAGTTATTTCTTTTGGATATAACGTGAAAGCCGAGTCTTTTAAGGATTTGGGTAGAGATTTTTAAAGGGATATTAATGCCAATTACTTCATTAATTTTTTCCTGGGATATTTTAATTTCTTTAACTTCAGGCTTATTCGGATAGATGTCAATGATGTTTGATACAATTTCTGCATCAGCTATTTTTTGGTACAGTTCAATTCCCCGTAAAAGTGCACTTATTGTAAGGCTGGGGTCAACTCCTTTTTCATTTAATACAGCAGCTTCACTTCTTATTCCAAGGTTCATTGATGTTTTTCTGATTTTCTGAGGATCATTATTGTCTATAAAGAAAAGTATTCTTTTAGTTTTCTCTGTTACTACGCTGTTTTCTGTTCCCATAACGCCCAAAAGGTCTACTATCTCACCCTGGCCATTGTCTGCAACTATGTCTCCTCCTTTAAGAGTGTGAATTTTTCCGTCTAATGTTATTATTTTTTCTCCTGGTTTTGATTCTCTAATGATTAGGGTTTTTGTGTCTAGTCTGTCATAGTCAAAAACGTGGGTTGGGTGGCCTATTTCCCGCATTATGTAATTTGTAACATCAATGAGGTTGTTGAGACTTCTTATTCCTGATGCTTCAAGTCTTTGTTTAATAAATTCAGGAGATTCCCCTATTTTAACTTCCATAATTATTGCACAAATCCTGTTGACAAGTTTTGGATCGTTTTTAATGTTTATTTCTAGGGTTTTTTCTTGAGGTTTGAAATTATTCTTATACTTTGCTTCCGTATATTCTGCTTTTTTTCCTTCCTGGGATAGTACTGTTGCCGCTTCTCTTGCTATACCTATGATAGACATGAGGTCTGGCCGGTTCGTTGTCACCTCAATGTCATAGACGTAATCTTCTGTTTGTCCGGTCATTTTTAGTCCACCTGGGAGGAGTCCAAGTCGTTGCTTGGCCACCGTCCCAGGAGGAGCTTTTGACTGCCCCTGAGTCACTTTTTCTATTTTTTCTATAGAGACGCTGGTTAAAGAAAGATATTTGCCAAGTTCTTCTGCCTTTACTTTTGTTTTTAAATATTCCCTTAGCCAACTGTCAAGAATTTTTATGTTCATAAAGATTAATCTCAAATCTCAAAGCGCAAATCTCAAAGCTGAGTGTCGCTTTGCGACAATTTATAATTTCTTCCTAGCTTTTGAATTTTGCCTTTTCATTAGAATTGTTCTAGGAAATCTAGATTTGTTGAATACAATGTTCTTAGGTCATCTATCTCTATTCCTTCTTTCATCATGAGTACCCGTTCTATTCCCCATCCGAAGGCAAAACCCGTATATTCTTTTGGGTCAAATCCGCCATTTTTCAGGACATTAGGGTGTACCATTCCGGCACCGCCAAGTTCTAGCCATCCTTCTTTGCAAAGCTTACATCCTTTTCCTTTGCAAACTCCGCAAGAAATATCTACTTCAAATGAGGGTTCTGTGAACTGAAAATGATATGGTCTTATTCGAGCTTTTCTTTCTTCTCCATAATAAGAACGCGCAAAATAATCCAATGTCCCTTTTAAATGGTTAATAGAGATGTTTTTATTTACTACTAATCCTTCCATTTGATGAAACATTGGAGTATGTGATACGTCTGACTGCCGCCTGTAGCATTTTGCAATATTTAACATTCTGATTGGTGGTTTTCTTCTTTCCATTTCTCTGATTTGGCCAGATGAGGTGTGAGGGGTTAGGATCATTGGGCCGTATTTTGGATGGGGTTTGCGGTCAATAAAAAATGTTTCCCATTCATCCCGTGCAGGGTGGTTTTCTGGAAAATTTAGGGCTGTAAAGCCATACCAGTCCCACTCTGCTTCCGGATACCTTACTCTTTCAAATCCAATCTTCTCAAAAATTGCCGTTATTTCTTCTATGGCTTGTGTAACCAAATGCAAATGACCTAATTGTGGTTTAATTCCGGGAAGTGTGACATCTATGTGCTTTTTCTCTATTTTTGTCTCTTTTTGGATATTTAATGCTTTTTCCTTGTCTTCTACCAGGATTTCAAGGGTATTTTTGATCTCATTGGCTAGCTTTCCAATTTCCGGCCTTCTTTCTATTGGAATTTTGGAGAGGTTTTTGATTGCAAAGGTTAGAATTCCTTTTTTGCCAAGAAAGGACAGTTTAATTTTATTAAGCTCATCTGTGTCTTCCGCTTCAAAAATAAGCGTACTGGCATCATTTTTAATCTTCAACAACTCTTCTTCCATACTAGATAAGGATATCAAAAATACAATCAGTTTTCACTAGTAAAGTTAAAATCATCTTTGCATTAATTTTATCCTAGTATCTCCTATAATGTCCATTCTTTGCCTAGGACATTGTAGATATCCATTGCCTTCTCCTGCTACACCATCTGCATTGTTACATCCTGTTACTGAATTAGTGTCTTTATTTCGGCAATGAGTTAAAGGTGTTATTAATCCTGTTATTTTATCTTCTTTTGTATCAGGAAGATCACACGGAACAATAAGCATGTCATTTCCTTTACCATTCAGAGTACTTGCTGTAGCACCTAAATCGTGTGGTTCTTTAAAAATTTTTAATAAATTTAAGCCTTGTTCTGTAATTGCTACCATATTTTATCACCTCCTTTTGGTTTTTTTATTTTTCCTACAAGGATACTCCTTGGTCAAGGAGTATCCTTTATTTTCCCAATGGTTCTGCTTCGAATAATACTCCAGAATCAGGCAATTGTCCGTTAGACCTAGCAATAACTTCTCCCTGTAAAATTTCTGTTATTTGTTTTACATGTCCTACTCTATCTGCTTCTGATATAGTTGTGTGAGGTCTTCCTGTAGCTTGATGTTTTAATGGTCTTCTGTTTTCTCTATTTTTACCGGGTGCTAGCCCAATAACTTCTGTTATCCCGCTCTCTGTGTCCAATGGTGTTGAGTAAGGACGTAACTCTGATAATAGAGCTCTTTTACTTCTTGTACACATTTCGCATAATGGCATAAATAATCACCTCCTTTTTGACATAAAAAAACCTCCCTTTTTGGGAGGTCTGTTGTGATTTTTTTAATCTAGTTTAGTTAATTAATCCATCAACCAACCTCCCGGTTTGGGAAGTAAAGTAAAAATAAAAATAGGTTGATAGATGATTTTCCATATTGTTGGTATGTATTTTATTATATATTTTTTGAATTGTCAAATTTTTTGATCTGATCAATAATGTTTTTAAAAGTTTGCGGATCATTGACTACTAAATCACTTAGTATCTTTCTGTCAAGCTTTATTTCTGCCTTTTTAAGCTTATTTATAAATACGCTATAAGAGATTCCTTCTTTTTTTGCTGCTTCACTAATTCTTGTGATCCAAAGTTGTCTGAAATCTCTCTTTTTATTTTTTCTTCCTGCATATGCATAGGATCCTGCATGAAGCGCTGCCTCTTTTGCAACTTTGATAAGTCTTCTTTTTGTCCCACGGTAACCCTTTGTGCTTGCAAGAAGCTTTTTATGTTTTTTTTTGCTTGTTAGTCCTCTTTTTACTCTTGTCATATTATAATAAGTTAATTGGCAATTTTAAATCTATCCTTTTCTAAGATTTGATCTAGATTTATTTACTGTATTTTTAATATACTTTCCGAATGCCCGATAGGAATTGGTGGCTTTTCTATCGCTAGAACTTTGCCTAAAATTCATTTTTATCCTATTAACAATTCCCTTTACCATATAAGTTATTTACCAAGTAATTTTTTAATTTTCTTTGCAAATGTTCCTGTTAAAACTCCTGGTTCTTTTTGTCTTCTAAGCCTTGATTTTGATTTATTAAGCTTTAAATGGCCAGCGTATTGATGAGCAAATAAAACCTTGCCGGTCTTTGTAATCTTGAATCTTTTTGATATAGATTTTTTAATTTTTAGTTTTCCCATATATGATATGCGAATGATTGCTTTTACGCGAATGTTTAAGAATTAAGGAATCGCGAATGAGCGAATGTAAATCTCTAACGTTCGTTTTACTTTAGCTTGGAGATAAGGAGGATCATTCTTCTTCCTTCCATATGAATTTCCCTATCTACTTTTGCATCATTTTTAAGTTCCTCTATAATTCCTTTCAGCAATTTTTCCCCTATCTCTTTTTTTGATAGTGTTCTTCCTGTAAATAGAACACTAAATCTTACTTTGTCGCCTTCCTGTAAAAATTCCCTTACCCTTTTAAGCTTTATATCTAAATCGTGCTTGTCTATAAAAGGTTTAAGTCTAATCTCCTTTGTTTCAGATACAACAGTTTTTTTCTTTTCCTCCTGCTTCTTCTTCTTTAGCTGGTATAAGAATTTGTTGTAATCTATAAGTTTTACAACCGGAGGTTTTGCTTGCGGCGCCACCTCTACAAGATCCAGTCCTTTTTCTTGAGCAAGTTCTAATGCTTTATTTCTGTCTAGTACATCAATTTGTCTTCCTTCTTCATCTATGAGCCGCATTGGACTAGACCAAATTTGGTTGTTTATCCTATACCTCTTGAATGAATTTGAATTTCTGTTAAATTTTTTTCTCAATTTCTGTTTTTAAATCCTCTAAAAATTTGTTGATTTCAATTTGTCCCCGATCAAATCGGGGTTGTCCTAAATTTTTTCCGTCTCTGGTTCTTACAGAGACTATAAGATTTCCCTTTTCTTGGGACATCTGTTTTTCTTTCTCCCCTATTATACACAGGAAAGGCACTTTTTGTAAAGTGGCCTCTCTGATTTTGGCTCCAAGGGTTTCATTTTTGTTATTTAGCCCTACTCTAATGTTTTCTTGACTGAATGCATTATAAACTTTTTTTGCATATTCTTCCACTTTGTCTGAAACGGGGACTACTTCTACTTGAACAGGAGAAAGCCATGTTGGAAAGACACCAGCATAATGTTCTATTAGAAAGCCAATAAATCTTTCATCAGATCCAAGAGGAGCTCTATGGATAATTGCCGGAGTTTTTTCTTTTCCTTGATCATCAATATATTTAAGATCAAACCTTTTACCCATATAAAGATCTATTTGATTGGTGGAGATGGCATATTCTTTGCCTGTTACGGTATGAATGACAAAATCAACTTTGGGTCCATAGAAAGCCGCGCTGCCTTCTTGTTCTACCATTTTAATGTTGGTTTTTTTGATTGCTTTGCGCATTAAGTCTTCAGCCTGCTCCCACATTTTTTCATCTCCGTGATATTTGTTTTTCTTTTTTGGATCCCTTAGACCAAGTTCTAAATGATATTCTTTAATTCCAAATATTTTGTAATAATGCTCATGGAGTTTCATTACATCAACAAATTCATCCACGGCTTGACTAAGGGTACAGTATATATGTGCATCATTTTGAGTAAATCCTCTAACGCGCATCATTCCATACAGCTCACCAGAAGCTTCATATCTATAGCAGGTTCCAAATTCAGTTAGTCTTAAGGGTAATTCCTTGTAGCTTTTGGGTTTGCTTTTATAAATCATATGATGATGAGGGCAATTCATGGGTTTTAGATAATACTCTTCTTTTTTATCTACTACCATAGGTGGATACATATCATCTTTGTAATACGGAAGATGGCCAGATGTGTAATAGAGGCCTGATTTTGTAATATGAGGTGTTGCTACCCTCTTGTATCCCCAGTTTCTTTCTGTTTCTTTGGCAAACTTTTCAAGCTCTTCTTTGATAATTGTTCCTTTTGGAAGCCAGAGAATAAGACCGGGACCCACTTCTTCTGAAATGGTGAAAATATCCAGCTGTTCTCCTAGTCTTCTGTGATCTCTTTTTTTGGATTCTTCTATTTGCCAGAGATATTTATCAAGTTCTTCTTTGGTTTCAAAACATGTGCCGTAAATACGGGTCAGCATTTTGTTTTTTTCATCACCGTGCCAGTAGGCGCCGGCAACTGAGAGAAGTTTGAATGGTCCAATTTTGCCTGTAGATTCAATATGAGGGCCTTTACAAAGATCAGGATCAGAGCCTGGTTTATTTGGTTCACCGGTCCAGTAAATGGTAGCTTTTTCACCCTTTTTTTCTATTTCATCTACCCATTCAAGCTTATATGGATTGTTTTTAAACATTTCTTTTGCCTTTTCAATTGAAATTTCTTCTTTAACAATTGGTAAATCTGCATTGATTATTTCCTGCATTCTTTTTTCTATTTTGGGAAAATCTGCTTCTTTTATTTTTCCATCATAGTCAAAATCAAAATAGAATCCTTCATTTGTTGCGGGGCCCATTGCGCGTTTTAGACCAGGAAAAAGGTCTGTCATTGCAAGATGCAGCACATGTTCGCAGGAATGGCGCACCGGTTTGAGTTTTTCAGCCTTTTCTTTATCCATAGCTATAATGATATCAGAAATGCCTGATTTTATAAAGGATAGATGTTTGGTGTTGCCAGATTTGTTTTTTTAGGTTCGCACACCGGGGGTGGCTAGGGAAAATGTGGTGATAAATTGTTATTGCAGGAGGTTGGGGTTGTTTTGTAGAACAAAGTCTACTATTTGAGAAACAAATTGACCCACAACAGGTATTAGATTTACATTTTTTAAGATAATTCCAAGGATGCTTAAGACGATTGAGAGGCCTATCGTTACTCCTAGTCCCCAGGCTATGCCTCCTAAGAAGTTATTTATTAACATTTGTTTGAGACTTGTTTTGACCTTTTCGTATTTTTCCATAGATTAAGTTTAGAGTATTTTTGTTTTCTCTTACAATCCAAGTTCATTGGATATTTTTTGCATTCCCTGGAGAGTGATTTGAACAAATTCTGTAAGGGGAATGCCAAGTTTTCCTTCGCAGAGCATTATCTGGTTTCTGTCAACTGCTTTGGCAAAAGAAGAAACTTTCATTTTACTTAAGACAAAATCAGGAGTTACACTTGCAATTTTTTTGTCAGGAAGAACGAGTGCGCAGGCAATTATAAAGCCGGTTAGTTCATCGCAGGTGTAGATTGCCCAATCCATAAGGCTTTTTGGCTCAATTCCTAGATTTTTACAGTTATGGCATTTGATTGCATATATAATTTCAGGCCTTACAAGGCCGTTTATTTTTTGTTCCAGTACCAATGCGTGTTGTTGTGGGGTTTCGCGGGTTATTTCATAGTCTGCATCATGGAGAAGTCCTACAAGTCCCCAGTCTTCAATATTTATGTTTGGGTCTTTTTCTTTGAGAGTTTGGCCTATTTCTCTCATTGTGGCCTCTGCGGCCAGGTGATGTTTTATAAGATTGGGGCTTTTAATTAAAGTGTTTAGAAAATTGTATGCTTCTTCCCTGGTCATATAAATATTCTATCAATCTTTTTAAAGGATTTCTATGCCGAATTTTCTTAGAGCTTGTGTTAAGTCAAAGATAGGTAGTCCTACAACGTTGTAATAATCTCCTTCAATTTTTTTGATAAAAATTGAACCAAGGCTTTGGATTCCGTATCCTCCTGCTTTATCCAGTGGTTCCTCCGTTGCAATATAGGAGTCTATTTCTTTTTCAGACAATCTTTTAAAGTATACTTTTGTTTTGGTGGAGCCGGTGTAGGTTTTTTGATTGGATGTATCAATAATTGTAAAACCGGTGATGACTGTGTGTGCTTTTCCACTCTCTTTTTTGAGGATTGTTTTGGCGTCTTTTGCATTTTTGGGTTTTCCCAATATTTTATTCCCTAAAAAATTTAATGTATCTGAGGCTATTATTATGGCGTTTTTGTGTCTTTTGGCTACTTCTTTGGCCTTTTGAAGAGACAATGATTTCACTAATTCGTGAGGTTTAAGTTTTGGATTTATTTGCTCTTTGCATTTGCTAGGATCTATTTCAAATTTTAATCCGATTTGTTTTAATAAAGATTCTCTTCTGGGCGATTTTGAAGCAAGAATTATCCTTCTCATTTCTATTTTGTGGACCCAAGTGGACTTGAACCACTGACCTTTGCAATGTCAATGCAACGCTCTAGCCAACTGAGCTATGGATCCAAAACTAATACATTTTAACAAAATGTATTAGTTTACTCAAGGAATGATAGCTAATCAAATAATGCCGTTTGAGATTATTTGTTTGTGTTAACAGGGAACCCTTTTGGTTTGTTCAGCAATACTGCCATTGTTGTGACCGTTATTTATTGTTATTTCTTCTGCAATTTCTGCTCTTACACGTGTTAGTTTGGCTACTTCACATTCGCGATCAGGGCAATATCCTCTTGTTAAGTCTGGGTATATTGTTGTTTTTTCTCCTCCAATTAAAACAAAGGAATGATTGTTTCCATCGATGGGCCAGCAGTCTTCACATTTTCTTTCCGCCGTATGTATTTGTTGTTTAAAGCCACAATCTTCTGCTCCACAAATTTGCGGTTGACATTTTTCTGCTCCGATTGGACAAGATCCAATGCTTTCTTTGTATGTTATTGACATAATTTACCACCTCCTTTGCAGTTTTGTTTCATATTAGGTTTTAGTGTCTTTCTAGTTCCTTAGCTTCGTTTTCTGTTGCTTCAATGATTCTTAGTTTTTTTGCATGTAAAGCGCGCATAATTCTTTGGGCATTTTTTTCATCAATAAATCTTTCAGGATGTCTCCTTCTTTTTCCTAGTGCAGATGCTGGGGGAAAAATTGCTTTATAGATGTAAACAACATGTTGTTGTTTACCGTCTATTTCTTCCGGCCTAATACATCCATCAATAGTAAATTCAACGGGACCATTAGATTTTGCAATTCTTGCCATATTATCATGTGTTGCTATGCGAGAGCTTGCATTATTTGGGTAGTTCACGTGGACATATCCATCTCTAGATCCTATTATGGTAATTGCTGAATGTTTTGGGCCGTGATATTTTATTTTTGACTTTTCCGTGTCGCCATCTACTGAGAAGCATCTAACTTTTGGATATTTTGTTTCAGGAGTATGTGTTGCATAAAACTCTGCAATTATTGTCTGGGCTTTAGGTTCTGTATTTCCTGTATTTTCAGCTCTTCCATTTACGTTTGGTTTTTGTGGCCTAAACAATAATATCACTTCTTCTTCAGGTGTTATGCCTAGTGAACTTCTGATTTCTCCTGGAATTCTTTCTCTTTCCAAAACTGGGTTGGGATTTGCTCTCATCCGAGAGTTGTTCCCTTCTCCAAATAGATCTCTTTGGCTACTTATTTTTATATTTGTACAATACTCTGCTCTTCTCATATTTTTTGTTCCGCCTAATTTTGCTTTTTACCTTTCTACTATTATTCGTAGACGGTTCAAAGAGTAATTTATTGCGGTCATGCCACAAAAAAAATCTCCCTGGTCTGGGAGATTTGTTTCTGGGTCTTTAAGTTTGTCTAATTAGATCTTTTCTCCCAAACCAAGGTATTCCTCAAGGAGGAGGACACTAAGGTTTAGAAGAACAACAGACCTAATTTCCATATCTTGATTATTATATTACAAAATTTATATCTGTTTGTCAAATTTTTTTACAAATTCTTTTCTTTTACTTTTTCATTAATCGCTTCAAACAAAAGAGAGATTCTTTGTCTTTGTTGGTTTCTGGCTTGCAAGAAAGGTCTTGCTAAATATATTGCATGAGTATATTCTGATAATTCTCCTAAATTTTCTTCGTCTTTAAACTTGATGACAGTTCCAGGATTTAGTTGTCTGAGTCCATCAGAAACAAGAGATTCAGCCGTTGTTTCAAGATTTGGATTATTTTTAACTTCCTCAGGTAATTCGTCATAATAATAGTGTGCAATTTTTAAACTGGATAATAATTGGTCGCTTGTTTCATGTGATAGTACATGCAGTCCTCTATAGTGTCCGAATACGGTTTCTGTTGCTAATGGTTGTCCATCAACGTCGTACAAGGACAATCTCCGTTCTGATCCGTCTTCTCCTTTAGTGTCAAGTGTAAACACCGGCTTCCGTGTTTCGTGCGGCATTGACACTCTCCGTCTTTCATATTCTGCAATAAGCATAGTTTTGGTATCTTGTACCGTTGGCTGGGTTTCTGTAATTTGTAATCCTACTGATCTTTCTATTAATACCATATTTATTTTAATGATTTGGTTTGGTGATTTTAATTTAAGCTCTATTGGTTTGTATTCCTTCTCTAACTTGTCTCATGCGATCGCTTATTCTTTTTGTCCGCCTTACCTTTACAGGGTTTTTTCTTTCTGAACAAGAATTATTTATTATTTCCAGTCTTCCAGCAGTAGCAAAAGAAACTACATGCATGATTCTGTTTGCCATTTTACCGTCTATTATCTTTTCTGGAATTACTTCACCTCTGCCTCTTATTCCATCGTCATCGAATTTATAAATTCTTACTATGCGTTGCTTTTGGTTTTTAATTCCAGCAAGTTCTATTTCGCCAAGCATTAAAATATATTCATCATTTCCAAATCTTCTTGCAGCCCTTCTTTTCATATAGTTATGAGTCATGTCTCCGGTTGTGGGGCAAAGTACATAGACCGTATTTTTAGCATCTATAACTATTGCTAATTTACCTTTGTCTGGCGCTGGAATTCTAGTTTCTAAGCCTGTTTTTACATCAATTCCAAGTCTTTTTCCGTTCACGTGTTTTTTGGACATATCTCCTTTTCTTTCAAAAGCGGCTATAAGATTTTCTGAAGAATCAAAAACCGGTGCTAAATTTTCTCTAATTTCCCGATCTGCTCTTCCTATAGCCATACTCAATTCTCTTTCTGAAGATTCTCCCCTATATCTGTATGATTGGTTGGAAACTGGTTTTCTGTAAAAAACAACTATTACTCCTCCATCCTCTATTTTTACCGGTCTCATTGGGTCAAAACTTTCTACGGTTATAGGATTTGCCCTCATTCTTTGATTTCTGCTTCCCATGCCTTCTAATAAGTCTTGGTTATTGATGTTGCGAAAGTGTTCGTGTCTCATAGGTTTTTTGCCATAAAAAAACCCGCCTTTTCTTGGCGGGGATAATTTTTTTTGTTTCTGGTTTAACTACACAGCATTATCCTCCGCCTTAGGCGAGGTCAATAATAATGCTAATAATTAATCCAGATTTCATATCTATGAGTATCTTACAAAATTTTAATCTGTTTGTCAAATTTTTGTTTTGCTTTTTGTGGCTCTACTTTCTTTGTTTTTGAGATTTTAGAGGTTCAACCTCTAACAGAGGTTGAACCTCTGCTCTACTTCTTTTGAATTTGTTTTACCATCCATACTATAAAAAGCACTAGAGCTACTATGAGAAGAATCCAAAAGATAAGTGTAAAAATTCCAAATACTCCAAAACCTAAGCCTCCTCCTCCATTAGCAAAGCCGCAACAGCCTCCAGGTCCAAACATATAAAATTCACCTCCTTGTTGCTATCTTGATACTAAATTATTAATTTATTATGAGTGTTATGTAAGAAAAATATATGGAGGATTGGAGTTTCTTAGGGGTTGAGCTCTCATTAGGAGCTCCACCCCTAAAATACCTACTCTGCGTAGGCGTTATCCACCTTGGGTTGCTACATTTCTCTCATGAGACATGCCAAAGGTAGTTCCGTGATTTTTGAACATATTCCAGTACTGTTTCTGCTTTTTTCTGCTTGCAAACATAGAAAGCCAGTTTTTTCCCTCTTCCATCCTTATTCTTGCATCTCTAACAATATTTAGAGTCCATTCATAAAAGTTTAGATGATATTTACCTATTTTAGTTGGGGGTTCATTGTTGGAAACATTTTTAAACATCATCTGCATCTCTTTTGATGTTTGCGTAAGTTTTTTGAGTTCAAGTATGATTTGCTCAACTTGTGAAGTCATAGTCATTTCAGTACGTTTTTCAGCTATAGATTCAGTTGAGGTGATAGTTCTTACATATTCTGCGTGTTCTGCAGAAATTTTTGTTTCCTCTTTCTGCATAATTTTTCTTTGGGATAAAACAGCTTCTCTTCCCTCTTCAAGTTCTCCTTTGAGGCCTCCAAGTTGTTTTGGAAGCTCATTGGCAGATCCCGTAAGCAGTTCTTTCCAGATACCGTCCCATGTGGATTTGCCTACATCTTTTAGACCTTCGCTAATACTTGTGCTTTTTGCTTCAACTGATTCTTCTGCAAATATTTGTCTTCTTATTGGTTGTTTTTTCATACGAATGATTATGGTTAAAACATTATTAAAATTTTTAGATTTACGCTGATTTTTTATCTCTGATATCCATAATGTTTATCTTTTTGGATTTCACGGATACATTTTAATCAGTGTAATCACAGGTTATTAATCCTCAGGCTCTTTGATTATTTCCCTGGATTATACCCTATTTTACTATATAGATCAAATTTTTGTGCAAGAATTATGTTAGGAATTTGTTTTGCTCTTTTCTACTATTGTTGGTTGTTTGGTTTTTGATTAACGCGGATATAAAAAATAAATTTATTACAAGTTGAGAAGAAAATTAATTGTTTTTTGTTGTCTGATGATAGCCGCTATTAAATAGGGATTTTTTGTTATTTCTTGCTTTTGAGCCTCATCCTTAATAGTATTTAAGGCTTCATCAATATCTTTTTTTTCTACTGTTATTTTTTCTTCATCTGCAATTTTTTTTAAGACGAATTCAGTTTTGAGGTCTCTTTTAGCCTTTTCTTCGTACTCTTTTCTTAAGTCGTCTGCTGTTTTTGCTTTTGAAGAGAGGTATTGATCAAGATTAACTCCTAAGGTTTTGAGTTCATCAAGAAGCTGGATTAGTAATCTGTCTGTTTCCTGATCAATTAATAGTTTTGGGATGTTGATTGTAGTATTTTCATGAATTACATCTAAAATTTCTTCTATTGAGGGTTTCTTTTGTTCTTTTCCAGGCACAATAATTTTTGATTTGGCAGTGATTTCTTTTACTTTTTCTTTGTAATTGTTTAGATCTATTTTTGGTTCTTCTGCAGTTTCGGCGGTAAAAACTACATCTTTATCTTCTTCAAAGGTTTGTATGTTGATTTTTGGATTGATAATTGGGTTAATGCTGTGTTCTTTTAACGCTTTAAAATAATGATCTGGAAGCACCTTTCTTATTGTTTCTTCTTTGAGTTTTTCTTTATCTATTTTTTGTTTGGCAACGTTTTGTGGGGCTTTACCTTTTCTGAAGCCAGGTATAGATAGGTTTTTTAACAGTTCTTTTTCAATTTCACTTCTGACTTCTTTTACTTCTGACCAGGGAATGGTGATCCTTAAGATTATAGAACCGTCTTCTCTTCTTTCAACATCTGTTTTCATAGTTAATGATTATACATTATTTTTTTATGAAATGCTTATATAATTTTGAATCCAGCCAAACTGGCGCCCCGCACTAACTATAATTTTATCGACTGAACCATTCTCTCCAGTTTTTAGGCCAGCCAAGAAGCAACAGCAAAGCAAGCGGTGCGCCCCAGTTTGCCCAACGCTCCACAAAATCCCAGATTGGCTCTCCTACAATCGGACGCATAAGAGCGGTCCAAAATCCCCAAAACGCTGCCCATAAAACTACCGCGCGGATCGGGCGCACCAGGATAATGAGCGCAACAAGTAAATCCGCTATACCTATGAGCGTCAGGAGGGTTGCCGCTATGCCTATTTCTGCGCCTGTGAGCTGGTGAATCCACTCAATCCATGTTTGCTTGCCTTGAAGCGCGAAAACGCTATGGCCAACAAACTCGCCGGCAACAGCAATACGCAGAATCCATTCAATTTTTTTAGAATTTTCCATATCACTATTTTACCACTAATTGAGGATTAAAGGAAAAGAATGTTTAGTTTAAATCCTTTTTTCTTTCTTCAAATTCTTTTTTGTCCATTTGTAATATTATATTGAAACGATGGTTTGAGTCATGGTTTTCATATCCTCATATATAAAGGAGCTTCTTTTGCTTAACTATGTGCGGACGAGAGGACTTGAACCCCCACAGTTTTGCAACTACAAGGTCCTAAACCTTGCGCGTCTACCATTCCGCCACGTCCGCTTATTGTTTGATTATTCTAATATCTCTTTACAGATTATACTTTTTTGCCTTTGGCCGTCTATTCCTTCGACTTCGCTCAGGATTGTAAATCCTTCGACTTCGCTCAGGATTGTAAATCCTTCGACTTCGCTCAGGACAATTGCATTCCGCCACGTCCGCTTATTGTTTGATTATTCTAATATATTATATAACAAAATAAGGTGTATTTTGGAGTGGTGTTTGTGATAATTTATAAGGTGACTGTGAGATTAGAGGTTGAAATCTTAATATATTCCTGGTTTATTTCTTCCATAAATCTATTTACTCTTACAGCCCATGTGGGTGATTCTGCGTAGATGGGTCCAATTGAGTAAACGTTATCTGCACCTTTGTCAATGTAGTTGCGTTTTAGGGCTTTATTTATGTTTTTTATTCCCTCTTCCCAGCTTTGGAAGTATATGTATCCGCCGCCCCAGCCATACACATTGTGACTTCCTGGCATATAGTATCTTCCAAAAGATGATTCTAGGCCGCTTATGGCCGGGAGAAGCTTCCAGTCTACCCCATTTTTATCTGCGTGTTTGATATATAGGTCTGCGTATGGTGTAAGAGGAGAATTGTATTTATTAAATACATTTTTTAAGGCCAATACTCTTGGATCTTGCATATTAGAAATAGAATCGCCATAAGCAATTAATTGGGCGGAAGAGCCGGAGTGGTTTTCTGCTGCGTATGTTTTTTGAGGAAAGATACTTAGAGCCAGTAGCAAAGCAATAAGTATATATAAATTTTTCAAATTTATTTTTTGGGCCAGGGATTACTTTTTTGGTCCAAAAAAAATCCTAAAGTAGTTTTGGGCTACCTTAGGATCTAGGGGGTATTATACCATTCCACTATAGGTTTGTCAACTAATATACTACAGGTCTTTTATCTTATTTTATCTCTTTTCTTGCTTTTGTTTAACATTTGAGGCTATTATTGAATTTTTGTTTGGTTTTTAATAGTCGTTATATATGAAATATATAAGAATATAATTTCAGTTATTTTCTAATATTCTTTTTTACTATATTTATTAGATTATCTATTTCAAAGGGTTTCTCTATATAATCATCTGCTCTGCATTCTGAGGCTATTTTGGATAGGTCTGCCAGTGCTGAAATTAAGATAATGGGTATTTTTTTTGTAGACTCTTCTAGTTTTATTTTTTTTGCAAGTTCGTTGCCGTCTATTCCTCCTATCCACACATCCATAATAATAAGATCCGGTTTTTCTGTGTT